>JAFCCZ010000077.1 GCA_017609945.1 Candidatus Iainarchaeum sp. | reverse complement strand
CATGACAAGCTATGTTGCTATTGTGATTGTTGTAATAATTGTTCTTGGAGCGGCGTACTTCTACTTTAGTGGCCTAAAGTAATTGCCGTAATTTGCCTATGGCAAAAGTTATTTAAACTACAATATCCTTTTTCTAAGAGGAGATTTGAGAAAATGATTGGGCCTTACAAAAAGCTGTTGTTTTTATTTATCTTTTTGGTCGCTGCGGCTAGTTTTGCCTATGCTACAGAGTGCGGGAATGGCAACTGTGAGTCTGGCGAAAACGCCTGTGTGTGCCCTGCGGACTGCGGCACTTGCGGGGGCTCGGTTCCAAACACAAAATGCAGGGAATACCAGTGTGTTGAGGGCCTGCTTACCCAGATTTGCCAGGCGGTTACTCTTGAGAACTGCTGTGGGAACGACATTTGCGAGGAGGCAACCGGGGAAAGCTTTGGGGACTGCCCAGGAGACTGCCTTCCCAAAAACATTGAGTTTGAGATTTTCGGTCCGAATTTTGACGAAAAGTTTTTTCGCGGGGAGCCAGTTCTCTTCAAGGTAAAGATAACCGGCGATTCAAAGAAGCTGCTTTCTGCGAAGACCTTTGTGAGGGGCCAATTTGGGGAGGTTAAGCTCTTTAATGACGGAAAGCACGACGACGGGAACTCCACGGACGCAATCTATGCAAACACTTTCTTTATTGAGAAAACTGCCGAAGAAGGGGATTACACGGTTTCGCTTGACACAGACTTTCGGGGGGTTCTAAAGGCAGAGGACTTCAACTTATTAATTGAACCCAAGCTTGACGTGGAGCTTGACGTGAAGGAAAAATTCCTTTTGGGAAAAAACGTTGAGGTTGGCGGCCAGGTCAAAAAGAAAGGCTACACTTTTGCGATTCCGATAAACATAAAGCTTTCTGACGGCAGGGTAAATGTGTTTGATTTTGACACTGAATCAGATTCCAAAGGGATGTTTTATGCAGAATACAGAAGCAGCCTGATTGACAGGGCGGGAACCTGGCTTGTGAGCGTGCAGGGCTCTGACTCAAATGGCAACGAGGTGTTTGCAGAGAAGGAAATCCAGCTTGTTGAGCCAGGCAAAATTGAGTTTTTGATTGTAGAGCTTTTAACGGGAAGTGGCGGTGAATTCAAAAGCGGGTCAGATGTGCCCATAATTGTGGCCGTAAAAGACGAGTTCGGCGAGACAATTGAGAATGCGGGGGTCTCAGTTGTTGACAGGCGGGGGCAAGAACTTAGTCTCCTGGAGTTAACGCCCGGTGAATACAGTGGCGCTTACAGGGTTCCGTTTGACCTGGCTCTGGGAAAGCACGTGCTAACGGTGAGGGCAACAGATGGCGACGGCGCGGGAATTTTTGGCAGCACAGAGTTTGAATTCATTGTTACTGGAACAGAGATACTGCTGGACATTATCGAACCAAGCAAAAAGGTTTACGCTGTTGGCGATGCGCTGAATCCATCGGTTTTTTTGAGTTACAGCGGGGGAGACAGAGTTCCCAACGCAAGCGTTAAGGTTCTTTTAAACAACAAGGAAATTTCCCTAACCGAATTCAAAACAAGCGTTTTTTCCTCAGACTATGTGCTGCAGGAGGATGACATTGGAAGGCTTAAGATTCTGTTCAATGCAACCGACAGGGCGGGAAACACCGGTTCTGCTGAAACTTTTGTGGAAGTGAGTGGAACCTCCCTCTGGCAGGTTCTTCAGGACAATTTGGTAACTGTTGCCGCGGTAATCGTTGTGCTGGCAATTGCTGGAATGGCGGCTGCAACGCTTTTGCCCAAGAAGGCAGAGCGCGGGTCTCTTCTTAAAAGGCGCAGGCAGCTTAAGGCCCTTAACCGACAAATTCAAAATGATTATTTTAAGAAGGCCAAGATATCAGAGAAAGAATATGCAAAGCTTAGCAAGAACTATGAATCCGAATTGGAGGAAATTGAGAAAAAGCTTGAAGGAATGCAGGAAAAAAAATGAGTGGATTGGCAAAGGGGCAAAGTTATATAACGGAAAGAGATTATATCTAAGTGATTGCAATGGATTTGGAAAAAATTAGCGGGGCTCTGAGGAACCGGTTTGGGAGCACGATGGGGAGGATAGTTGAAAATTTATTTAAAAAGGCAGACAAAAAGGAAACTGGCAGTAAAGAGGGCTCAAGGGCCAAAAAACCAAGGGCAATGGAGCTTCCCATGGAGAAGGGAACAAAGCATGTATTTAGGAAAGCCAAGATTCTGCCTGTAAGGGTTGGCAAGTTTGATTTACTTCTCTCGGACAGGGGCCTGGAAAGGGGAACTATTACGTTGATAAGCGGCGGGACAGGAACCGGAAAAACAACCTTCTGCATGCAAAGCCTTTACTACGGCGCGCTGAAGGGGGAGAAAGGAGTCTACATTTCTTTTGAGGAAGAGCCTGAGATGATAATGGAACACATGATGAAAAACTATGGCTGGGACTTCTACAAGCTTGAGAAGAAAGGGCTTGTTGCCCTGATTAAGATTGACCCTGTGAAGGCTGCGAGAATGGTTGAGGGAACCCTTGCCAAGGAAACCGGCAAGCTTGTGATTGAAATTCCAAAAATAACCCTTCCCATAAAGCCTGACAGGATTACTACTGACTCGCTGAGTGCGCTGTCAATTGCCTTTAAGAACGAGGAAAACTATCGAAAGTATGTGAGGGAACTTTTTGACATGCTTTCCGAGTTCAATTCTGTAAACTATGTGATAAGTGAAACAGAGCAGAATCCACGGGTTTTCAGCAGGACGGGAGTGGAAGAGTTTTTGGCTGATGGAGTAGTGGTGTTGTACAATTTGAGGATTGGCGGCAAGAGACAGAGTGCTTTGGAAATCCTTAAAATACGGACCGGAAAGCACGTGAAAAAAATGGTCCCCTACAAGATGGGCAAGGGCGGAATTGAAGTGCTTTACGAAGAAAAAATGGAGTTAAAGTGAAATTGGAGGCGCCCAAAAAAATTAGCAAAAGTAATTTAAACAAGAAAATACTTCTATTTAGACACAATAACGGTGTATTTTATGGGCAGACTGGAAATTGGGCGGTTTTTGGTTTTAGCTGTTCTGCTGTTCGCTTTTTCTGCTTCAGGCTTTGCCGCCATTGATGGCTGTGCCGGAAATGTTTGGGGCGAAAACTGCAGGGTTTATGCAGAGGAAGGCGGACGCTGTGTAATTAAGACAGTGGACTACTGTTGTGGAAATGACAAGTGTGAGCTTGCCAGCGGCGAGTATGAAAAGGAGGGATTTGGAAACTGCCCTGCAGACTGCCTTCCAGAGGACATAGAATTTGATTTGGCTGAGCCGGACCTTAACACACATCTGCTAAGGGGGGACTCTGTTCTGTTCAAGGTTAAGCTGGGTGCGGACGGAAGAAAAATCCAGGCCGCGGAGGTGATGCTAACGGGGTTCTTTGGCAAGGTCCTGCTCTACAACGACGGCAAGCACGAGGATGGAAACTCGTTTGATGGAATTTACGCAAACCGGTTTGAGGTTGCAGAGGACATAACAGCGGGGCTGAAGGCAGTTAGGCTGTTCAGCGAATTCAGGGGAGTTACAAAGGAAGAATTTTTTGTATTAAACGTGCACCCGGTTATTGACGCTGAGATTGATGCAGAAAACAAGTATTATTTGGGCGATGTTATAGAAATTTATGGAACGGTTGGCTTTGGAGAGCGCACGTTCTCTGCCCCAATAAAAATAAGCGTAAAGCGCGGAAACCAACTGCTCTTTGAGTCAGAAACCGAGTCAAATGAAGAGGGAAAGTTCTCCGCGGATTTCCACACAAGCCTACTTGAGCCAACCGGGAGGTGGACAATTGTTGTTGAGGGGGAGAACGAAAAAAATAACGAGATTTTTGGCCAGAGAGAAATAATTCTTGCAAAGCCTGGCGAAGTTGAGTTCCTGAAGGTAAACATTATCAGCAGCGTGCTGAACGAATACGTTCGCGGTTCAAACATAGCAATTGTTATAGAGGTAAGAGACGACTCTGACGCTCTTGTGCAGGAGGCAAACGCCAGGATTATGAGCCCGGTAAACGAGCCGTTTGAGATGGTTCCACTGGAGGACGGGCAGTACGGCGGGTTTTACAGAGTCCCTTATGACTTGCCGCTTGGGGAACAGACAATCAGAGCCGTGGCAAGCAAGAGCGGGACAGGTGGCGTGGTTTCAGGGCACTTGGAAGTTGGTTTTATTGTAAAAGCTGCAACAATTGATGTAGAAGTTCTTGAACCGTTGTCCTGGAGGAAACACTTTGCAATCGGTGAAGACCTTGCCCCAAAAACTTTCCTAAGCTACTCTGA
>JAFCCZ010000076.1 GCA_017609945.1 Candidatus Iainarchaeum sp. | reverse complement strand
TTAAGAAAATGCTTGAAAACATGTATCCAAGAGCCGGGGAGAAACAGCTGCAGGAACTGCTGGCACTCTGGAAAGAAGAGTGGCCAACAAGGCCAAAAATGCTTGAGCTGGTGAAAAAACTCAAGAAAAGGTACATTGTTTCCATGCTGTCAAACAGCGACACAGCGCACGAGGAAAGGTTCAGGGAAGAAAAGGTGCTGGGGATGTTTGAAAAGCCGGTGCTAAGCCACGTTGTGCACCTGCTTAAGCCGGATGAACGGATTTACAGGCTCGCGCTTGAAAACCTCGACCTCAAGGCAGAGGAATGCGTTTTTGTGGACGACGCAATTGAGTGCGTTGAGGGCGCAAGAAAGCTCGGCTTCAAAGTAATCCATTTTGAGAACAGGGAACAGTGCGAAAAGGAACTGAGGAAACTTGGGGTTGAATTCTGATGGCAGGCGGAGTGATGAAGCGAATTGAAGAGATTGCAGTAGAGTATTACCCTGAGCAGGGTCACCACGGCTTTGACCACCCGCTGCGCGTGAGGGGACTTGCGGTAAGGATTGGAAAGGAAGAGGGTGCAGACTTGGAGATTGTTGAAGCGGCTGCCCTGCTGCATGACATTGGGCGGGCAAAAGAGGATGCAGGGGAAATTGGATGCCACGCTGAATTTGGGGCGGGGGAAGCGAAAAAGGTGCTGGAGAAAGCAGGCTTTCCGGAAGAAAAGAGGGAGAAAGTGCGCTACTGCATTGCCGTGCACCGCGCGAGCAAGGGCATGGAAGCGGAAACATTGGAGGCGCAGATACTGCAGGACGCTGACAGGCTGGAGCTGCTTGGAGCGATTGGGGTAGGGAGAGCGTTTCACAGGGCAGGCGTACTGAAACTGGAGACCTATGACCCAAAGCAGCCAACAGATGTCGAGTATGTAGGGCAGGTACTGCCGGTAATAAACCACCTAATGGTAAAGAGCTTGAAGTTTGCCAAGCCCTCTAGTTTCAATACAAAAACCGCGCAGAAAATTGCAGAGAAAAAGCACGGCTTTTTGAAAGAAT
The DNA here is from genome assembly GCA_017609945.1 of Candidatus Iainarchaeum sp. Classification (GTDB taxonomy): domain Archaea; phylum Iainarchaeota; class Iainarchaeia; order Iainarchaeales; genus JAFCCZ01. The sequence goes on along the minus strand of JAFCCZ010000076.1, from coordinate 3,273 downwards.
TCATTGAAAGGTTTGTTGCAGAGTGGAACGGAAAAGAGTAATGCGGATTCCGCCCTTTTTGATTAGTTTTTAAATGGTTTTCGTGTGGGGTTCTTTAATGCTAACTGTAATGAAGTTTGGCGGAAGCATCCTCAGCAGCAAAGAGGATTTGCAGAGAGTGGCCGCGCTTGTAAAGAAAAGAAGGGACAAGGGAGAGGAACTATGCCTAGTGGTTTCCGCTTTAAAGGGGGTTACCGATAAGCTGATTGAGGCAAGCGAGAAAGCGCTGAAGGACAGGAAAGCGATTGAAACCCTGATTTACGGCCTAAGGCGAACGCACCTTGGGCTGGCAATGGAATTGGGCGGAGAGGCCGTGGGAAAGAATGCGGCAAAAAAGCTCAAGGAAAAGCTTGACATTTTGGAGAAAGCGCTCTACGGAATAAACTATTTGGGGGAGTTGAGCGAGAGAAGCAAGGCCCTGGTTTTCACTTTCGGGGAGAGATTGAGCGCAATCATTGTTGCCGCATACCTTGAAGAGAACGGGGTTAAAGCAAGCGCGCTTGACGCATCAAAAGCAATTGTAACAGACCGCCGCTTTTCGCAGGCACGCCCAATAATGGACAAAACAAGGGAAAAAGTAAAGGAAGAGATTGCGGGAAACCTCAAGGAACGGATTATTGTTGTAACAGGGTACCTTGGGGCAGATGGGAAAGGAAACATAACCTGCTTTGGGCGGGGGGGCAGCGACTTTTCGGCGGGAATTATTGCAAGCGCGCTTAATGCCGACTCACTGGAATTGTGGAAGGACGTTGACGGATTTATGAGCGCTGACCCAAAGCTGGAAAAAGACGCTGAACTTATACATAATTTGAGTTATGAGGAAGCAGAGGAATTGGGCTACTTTGGCGCAAAAATCATTCACCCTAGAACAGTTGTTCCGCTAAAGGAGAAAAAGATCAAAATAGTAATCAAGAATATTCTAACGCCTGAAAAGCAGGGAACGGTTGTTTCCGTTGAAAGAAGCAAGCACGAGAAAATAGTGAAAAGCATTGCCTCAAGGGACAACATTGCAAGGGTCTGCCTTAAGAGCGCAGCAATGATTGACCACCCAGGAGTTTTGGCAAAGGTCTTTGGAACAATTTCAAAGGAAGGCATTTCAGTGGATCTGGTTTCAACCTCTGAAGCGGGCATTTCATTCACAATAAACGAAAGCGATTTAGAGAAGGCAAAAAAAGCATTGGAGAACGAGTGCGCAGACTTTGAGTCAATTAGCTTTGATTCAGACGTTGCAATGATTGGCGTAATTGGAGAGGGGATGAGGCGAAAACCAGGGATTGCCGGCAAGGTGTTTGGGGCGCTTGGAAAAAAGGACATAAACGTTGAAATGATTTCGCAGGGCAGCAGTGAAATAAACCTCTCTTTCTTGATAAAGCAAAAAGATCTGGAGAATGCAATAAAAACAATTCACCAAAAGTTTAGGGAATGAATTAAATAGCGTTTTGTCAATAATTCTGTTGGTTGCAAATGATTGCTGTAACAGGGCACTTTGAAAGGGCCAAAGTAAGGGCGATTTCCTCAAAATTCTCCTCCGCGCTGAGAAAGCAAGGCCTTGAAGTTGAAAGAGTTGGAATTGCCTCCAAAAGGCTTGGAAGAGAAGGCTTTGAAATAATTTGCGTTGTGGGAGGGGATGGCTCGCTGCTGAGGGTTGCAAGGGCGACGAAGGGAACCCCCTTGCTTGGAATTGCTGCCGGAACACGATGCTGCCTGATGCAGGTAAAGGAAAAGGACATTGAAAGGGCTGCAAAGAAGATTGCAAAAAAAGCATTCTCCGTTGAGAGAAAGGCAAGGCTTGCAGGCAGGGTTTCCGGAAGAACGCTGCCCTCTGCGCTGAACGAGCTGCTTGTTGTCCCAAAGGAAAGTGGTTCGCTGGTTAACTTGGAGGTAGGGGCAGGCGGGAAGATTAAAATGTTTGCCTGTGACGCACTGATTGTTGCGACGCCGACTGGAAGTACAGGCCATGCATACAGCGCGGGCAGCAGGAAACTGAAGCCAGGCGAAAATAAATTTGTTGTTGTTCCAAGCAATCCTCTGAACAGAGAGGGAAAAGCTTTTGTGGTAGGGCAGGGAACAAAAATTTCTGTCAGGGGCCTTGGCAGGGGCCAGACGCTTGAAGTTGTTGTTGACGGAAGGGAAAGGTTTCCGCTAAAGGGAAAACTGCTGATTGGGAAAGGAAAACCCGCAGGGCTTTTGAAGTTGAAGGGAATAGGCAATTGAGGGAAAAAACAGGGCAAATTGTGTCAATTGACGAATAATAGTTTGACGATAACCGAAACCTTTTTATTTGCGGGCAGAGGTATACTTCTTCTGGAAACGCAAAAAAAATACCGGAAAAAAGTGAGATTATGGAAGGTAAAAGAATTGCGGTAATTGGTTCAGGGCCGGCGGGAATGCACTCTGCCCTGCTTCTGGTAAGGAAAGGCTGCAAAGTGGAGATTTTTGAAAAGGAAGCGCTTCCAGGGGGCATGCTCCAGTATTACCTGCCAAAATTCAGGTTTTCAAGGGATGGAATTGCGCCAAAAATAGAGAAGCTAAAGCAGCTTGGGGTTGAGATTAAGATGGAAACGGAAATTGGGGAAGAGAACCCCCTCCAGGAAATTGTTGAAGGCTTTGACGCAGTGGTGTTTGCCCCAGGCGAGTGGAACGCGCGAAAGCTTGGAATTGAGGGCGTGGAACTTGAGAACGTGCAGTACTGGCTGGAGTTTTTGCGGGAATACAATGAAGGGAAGATTGAAAGCCTGGAGGGAAAAGAGGTTGTTGTAATTGGGGCAGGGGACACTGCAATGGACTGCGCCAGGTCAGCTATCAGGCTTGGCGCAAAAACAAAAATTGCCTACAGGAGAGGGAAAGAGGACATGCCTGCAATGGAGCAGGAAGTGAAGGGAGCGGTGGAAGACGGCGTGGAGTTTGCAATGCACCTGAGCCCTCAAAAATTTGTTGGGCAGGGGAAGCTTGAAAAAATTGTTTTTGACAAGACTTCTGTGAAGGACGGAAAGGTTGAGAAAACCGGGGAAACACTTGAGGTGAAAGCAGACCTTGCGGTAATTGCAATAGGGCAGCAGCCCAACCCAAACATTCTTGAGGGAAGCCCCTTCAAAAGCTTTGAAGAGCTCCCGGAAAAGGTTGTTCTGGCGGGAGATCTTGTGAACGAACAAAAGCTTATTGCAATCGCAATCCAATCTGCGGCAGAAGCAGTTGAAAAAATAGGGAAAATGCTGGGAGATTAACAAGGGGCTG
>JAFCCZ010000075.1 GCA_017609945.1 Candidatus Iainarchaeum sp. | reverse complement strand
TTTTGCTGTGATTGGCACCGCACACCTCTGCCGCAATAGTTGCACGGATTATTGGGTTTACAAAGGCAAGGGCCTGCTTTGGGCACCCTTACTTTCATCAGACCAAAAGACGGAACATTGACGGGGACCAGGATTCGTTGATGCTGCTGATGGACGGGCTGCTTAACTTTTCGCACGAATACCTTCCGGGAAGCAGGGGCGGGAGGATGGACGCGCCGCTTGTTTTCACCATTGCCCTAACTCCAACAGAGATTGACGAGGAATGCCACAATATGGAAACATGCTGGGAATATCCGCTTGAATTGTATGAGAAGGCGCAAAAGCTTGCACCGGCCGACATTGATTCGATTGAGCTCGTGGTCAACAGGCTTGGGAAGAAGGGACAGTACAGCGGGTTTGGATACAGCCACAAGACGACGCAGTTTGACGCAGGGCCAACAACCTCAAAGTACGTTGAGTTGACCACGATGGTGGACAAAATCAAGGCTCAGGCAAAGCTGCAGAATATGATTGCAGCGGTTGATGGAAAGGATGCGTTGGAGAGAGTGATGGTAACCCACTTCATGCCCGACATCATTGGGAATACGCGCGCGTTCAGCAGGCAGACTTTTAGGTGCACAAACTGCAATGAAAGGTTCAGGAGAATCCCACTTGACGGAAACTGCACAAAATGCGGAAAGGACAACATTATTTTGACCATCGCGGAGGGCAGTGTGAGAAAATACCTTGCCCTTGCAAAGGAAATTACCGTCACTTATCACTTAAGCGACTATCTCAAGCAAAGGTTAACCCTTATAGAGGAAGAAATAAACAGTGTCTTCAGGAACGAAAAAGTTGAGCAAAAGAGCCTCTTTGAGTATGTTTAAGGTTATGCAAAGAGTTCTACCTCAAGCACGTCCTTAATCTTTTTTGCATCAAAGCCAAGCCTTACCAAACGGGTTGAACCTCTAATTCCCTTCCCGCTCTGGCTTGTTATAATCAAGCCGTAGATCTCCAGCTCGTTAATGTACTGCCTGTACCACCTGCTGCTAATATAAGTTTCGCCCAAAGATTTTGCCACGCGCTTGTACTCATCATAAATTTCACCAGAGAAAAGCACCCCCGGCTCCCTTAAACCAGTAACGCTTCTGACGCCCTTGCGATTGAATACAAGGGAAGAGATAGCATAGAGAACAAGCTGCTGCTGGCTGGGAAGGGTCTTAATCATGTTGAAGATTATCTCCTCCTCCACCTTACTCTTTGCCTTCCTAACCTCTGCGTCCGAAACCCTGCTAAGACCAGACTTGTCCGCAAGCTCCCCAGCACGAAGCAAGAGCATTACCGCAGTTCTCGCATCTCCGGACTCCTGGGCTGAAACAGCCGCTGCACAGTTTACCGCGCTCTCCTCAACACAGCCCTTTCTGAATGCACTGGCCGCGCGCTCATTGAGAATTGCCTTAAGCTCTTCGGCATTGTAAGGCGAGAAAACCATCTCCTTTTCACACAAACTGCTTTTCGTGCGCGGGTCAAGCCTGTCCTTGAACCTGAGATTGTTACTAATTCCAATAATGGAAACGCTCCCGCTGGCAAGTTCGTCATTGCCGCGACTGAGCGCATAAATTAGCTCGTCAACGTCCTTTACCTTGTCAACCTCGTCAAGGGCCAGCACAAGATGCTTCTTGTTCCTGTCGGCGTACTCCAAAAGCTTTTCGTAAACAAAGGCTGCGGAGAAACCAATGAAATTTTCGTCGGGATAGAACTTGCGCAAAGCGCTTAACAAAACCTTGTACTTGCTGTTGTGGGTTCTGCAATTCACATAGGTTGTGTCGGCACCAATATTGTTCTGCCTTGAGAATTCCTCAAGCTGCTGCAGAACATATTTCACGGTTACCGTCTTGCCGGTTCCAACCTTTCCGTAAACAAAAAGGTTATCTGCCCTTTTACCGTTAAGGGTGTTTCCCAGAATCTGGGTTATTTCGTCAATCTGGTGCTCCCTGAAAGGAAGCTTGTCCGGGGTGTAATGCTGACTCATTATGTTTCTGTCCACAAAAACAGACTCGCTTTTTGTAACTGACTCAAAAATGTTCTTCTGCATCCCCAACCACAAAAAAAATTCGCTAATAATAGTACAACCCGGAAGAATAAAACCCTTTGGAGTTGTGGAAGCAAACCACTTCCGATATTCCGGTTTGGGTTTCTTACTTTCTGGCCAAAGTTTGGTGGGGGGAAGTTATGTTTTAGTTCTACATTAGATTTAAAATAACAATTGCGGGAAAGGTATAATAGCAGTTTAATTCACGGGGTGATGCCTTCATGGCGTTTTTGGAGAAAGTTCTTAGGAAAGAAGAAGGAATTGACATTGAGGAATTCCTAAACAACCTTGATGCAGAAGACGAAAACATTTACGAGGACGCAGATGCCTTTGTTAAGCCAATGACTCTTAACGGAGACGAGGACATAGAGAATGTTATAAATGAGTCAAAGCAGGGAAACATTGTTTTGCTTAACATTGAAGGGCTTAGCAAGAGAAATGCGATAAAGCTCAAGGAGCTTATCACAAAGATAAAGGCCAATATTGAGGAAATAGACGGCGACATTGCCAGAATATCGCACGATAAGGTTTTGGTTACGCCAAGCAAGGTAAAGATTATTAAGAGAAAAGAAGCCCAATAGATAGGTAACTATGTATTTGGGCAACCCTTCTCTGGCTATTTCTGTTGACGCTGAGGCGGCCAGGGAACTGGCTGAAACCGCGCTCAAGAAAAGGAACTGGAAAGACGTTTCCATTAACTCCTTGAAGATTATCTACACTCCGTACTATTTGTTTGACTATGTTTCCTACTCCGAAAAGGAGCAAAAGGGCGAGGAAATTGTGAGCGGCGTTGAGAAGGGACGCCTTATCCTAAATCCTGAAACGGCAGAGCTGGTTGAGGAAGGGGTTTCAGCCATCAACGAAAATGAGTTCTCAAACGAGATTCCGGATGGAACTGAATTTGAGTTAAGGAAACCAAGCCTTGGGGGAAAAAGCGCTGAAAAAGTTTGCCAGCTTAAAACTGCCGAAAAGCTCGCACGGCCTGCGGGAAAGGTGATTGTTGAAAACGCAAGGCTTTTCTACATTCCAGTTTGGGAGGTTAAGGCGCAGATTGAGGAAAAGGAAATTGTGCTGCACCTTGGGGCTGCCAGCCACGGGGTTTTGGACGAGGAAAAGCTTCCGGAAAAGGAGAAAACAAGCTCAGAACTTGTCAACGAGGCCCTGAGAGAGCTTAAGGACCCAAAGGCATGGGTGCGCTACAGCCGCGAGCTGCTTGGCCTGGCAGTGAAGAGAAGAAGGGGAAGAAACAGTTCTGCACTGCTTGACTCATTTAGGGAGAAGCCCCTTTGGATAATTACTGCAGTGCTGATAATTATTTTGATTATTGTTGTGCTTTTGCCGTAAAAACCAGCCTGTCAATTCCAAGCTTGCGCAGATTTTTTGGAAGCTCTTTGTTCTCAAAAAAGAGGGCGTTTCCAAAGAGGTAAAGCGGGATTTTGAACTGTTCGCTCTCAAGCCTGAAGCTGTACTTCAAACATTCCTTGCCGCACGGAAAAATCCCAATCTTTTTTGCAAACGATAGCTTGTCGCAGTTTGCGGAAAGGCAAAAGCGGGTCGCGGCAATGAAAACAAATGGATGGTAAAGCGAGGCATTTAGGCCTGAGCCGGCAAGATTTGTTCCAATTCCCTGCAGGAGATTGTCAAGCTCAACGCGCTTAACGCCAAATTTTTTCATGAGTTCCCTGAAGAGGCTGCTTGAAGCATGGCTTGCCTTAAGATGCTGCTTTAGCTGGCTTGGAGCCCTGCCAAAAGATGCGATCACGGGGTCGCGGTACTGTTTGTTCAAGAGCCTGCCGCACACTATTTCAGCCTTTGAGTTCTCGTGGGCAAGTTTTAATGACCCAAAATCGTTTACAATTACTTCGTCACCCTGGGAGAGGGATTTGAGAAGCGGAACCAGCTTTTTAATCCCTTCGCCCGTGCAGAACGGGCTAACAAGGGAGAACTGAAGGGAGTTTCTTATACATAATTCTTTTGCTTTGCCCAATTCATCCAATGAGGGAAGCCTTCTGTCACAGGTTTCGTGCCCAAAGTAAACCCGGTCAAAATTGGAGAGATCGCTCTTCAAAAGCAGGGAAAGGGTTTCCGCAAAAAACGCCTTCTCCAAACTCATTCAAGACCAACCCCTGCATAATAGCAGTTTGCGTAATCGCACTTGTTGTGAAAAAGCCCAAAGTAAAGCTCCCTAAAGCGTTCTCTTGAAGCATTTGAATTGGCCAGCTCAATTGCCTGCTTTACTGCCTTAACGTCGGCAAGCTTTTTTTCAAGAGAGTGGGCACGGCCAGCAATC
>JAFCCZ010000009.1 GCA_017609945.1 Candidatus Iainarchaeum sp. | reverse complement strand
CAACCTTGGCTCTAGCTCTGCCACAAAGTTAACTGTTCTGCCTGGGAAAAGCTGTTCTGGCATTGTTTGTACCTGTTGGAAGTTTGGGTGCTTTACCACAAGGTAAACCTTCTTGTCTGCCTTCAGGGAGTAGGTGCCTGTTCCGTCTGTTAGCGGAATCTTCCCAAGGCTTTTTCCGGTAATTGAATAGAACTCTACCTCTGCCTCCGGGACCTTTTCCTGGTCCTCGTCTATTGCTGTGATGTTTATTGTGGTTTCTCCCACAAACAACGAAATCGTGAATTTTGTGACTGTCCTGATGTCTATTTCCTTTCCCTCTGCCCTGTTGTCCCCGCTTGCCGGGAACTTTTCAACGTAAGCATAGTATGATCCGGCCTTAACGCCTGAAAACTTTGCCACCCCTTTGAAATCGGTTACCTGCGGGATATAGGGGGCCAAAAAATCGTTCTCCAAAAACCTCAGTTTCACTCTTGCGTTCTCTACAACCTCGCCGTCCTCGTCAATTACCTTTACCTCTATTTTTCCGCTGTTGGTGGAGGTAATCCTCTCCATCTCAACCTCAACCTTTCCGTCAATCTGCCCCTCAAGGTCAAACTCCCCGTAGAGGTAATCCTCGTGCATTGAGAAAATCTTGTACTCGTCTTCGTTTGTCAGCGGGAAGAAAACCGCTTCGCCATTTTCGCCTGTTTTGTCTTCAATCACAATCTTTCCTGAGGAGTCAATTAGCCTGATTGTTGCCTCCGCTATATCGCTTCCATTGTTCAGGCTGATTGCCTTAATTTCAAGAGTTCCCTTTATGCTCTTGCTCACTACAACTGTAACTGATTCGGTTTCGTTTGCCCTTACAAAGACCCCTGTTTCGGTTGAGATCGCGTAATCCCCCTGGTCATCCACCACTCCAATGCTGTACTCGCCAGGCACAACATCCCTGAATATTACCTCGCCGTAATACTGCGAGTACTTTTCCTTCAGTGTGGCCCCATCCTGGTCCCTTAGGGAAATGCTGAAGCTTACCTCGTCAATAATCTTGCCTTCCTCGTTCTTTACCTTTACCCTGACGCTTCCCTTTTCAACCTCGTCACTTTCAAGCCTCAGGATAACCGTGGTCTTGTCTAGGAGATAGACATCGCCCGCAAATTCCTCCGGTTCAAGCACTGTTGCCTGCATTATCCCGCAGCCAGGCGGCTCTGTAACAGTTATTATGCCGTCCCTGTCTGAATCGCTTACCTCAAATGGGAGCGGCGTAATTCCGCTTGAGCACGAGAGTCTTACCTTAAATGCTTTGCCCTCAATCCTTTCGCCTGAAGCGTTCTGGAAGACAAGGGTTCGTTCAACCAGTGGAAGGGTCTTTCTTTCAAGAACAAGCCTTTTCTCCAAGTCCTCGTCAGGAACTTCAATGGTTCTCTCAAGGCCCTTGTACTCAACCCCGTTTACTGTTGATTCCGCAATTTTTATTCCAAGGCTTTCGCCCGCCGGCAACAAAAGCCTTGCTTTTCCCTCAGCATCTGTTGTAACACTCTGGCTTAGCGAGCCAACCCTGTAACTTACATTGACTCCAGGCAAACCGTTTCCCAGCTCGTCCTCTATAACAAGCGTTAGCTCTGTCTGCTGAACAACAAGGGCCGGCAAAATCAGTAGCCCGCCTACAAGAACAGCAATTGCCAGAATCAGCAGCAGAAATGACGGAACCACCTTGTCAATTGGGTCAACCAGCTTGTAAATTGGTGCGTACTTGTTTACCTTGTCCAGGGCCTGGTAATACTTGTCCTCTGCCGCGTAATACAAATCTCTCAGATTGCTGGTTATTCCCATTCTAAAACCCTGTACGATTTGGCCTTTGCAAGTTCCCCTGGTTATTCCAGGCGGAAAAGTGCCTGTTTTTACTTATTACCTATGAATTTTCTTATTTAAAATCCTTTTCCAGGCCCCCTATTTTGGGAAATCCAGGCAGTCCTCGCCTGCAACAAGTCCCAACTCAAAGTCCTCTATTGAATTGTAGCTTCCGGTTGTTTCATACACTGCCTGTGGGTTCCACCAGAAAGAGGTTTCATTGCCACTGCTTGTAACGCACACTTTCCCAGTCCTAACCAAATCAAACACTTCCCCCAACTCGTTTACATTGTTGCTGTTGGCCCTGCTGTTAAAGGGCATGCCGTCAATTCCCCTTAGGTCAATTGTGCCTGCAAAATTAGAGTTTGGAGTCATGAACCCGAGTTCTTCCGGATAAACTGCTTTGAGGGAGAAAGCGTTGTTTATTGGGGTGTAGAACACGGTCTTCAAGTATACGTCTCCGGCCTGGCTTACCTGTTCCCAGTCTATTCCGTAGAGGAATTCCCAGTTTGTTACCGGGTCAGTTTTTTTGCCTGGCCTGTCTGTCTGGTAATCAAATGCTTTTGCAACCGGAACCCCGCTGTAATCCAGGCACTTTCCTGCCCCGCTCCAGAATGCCAGGTTGCCGCCGGTTTCCACTGGTGTTCCGGCCTCAAGAAGTTCATATAATGCTTGGAAGGGCTCATCATCTATTCCGTGTTTCATTTTCAACAACACCGGAGTTGCATAATTTGGGTAGAACATAATTTTCTTTGAGTCAATCTCGTTTCCCTCCGATACCTTTACCAGCAATCCGAGATTTGCATAACTGCTGTTGATCTTCTTGAAGTCATACTCTGTTTTTGTTTCAACCCAGGTTGCAGGATTTGAAACAGCAAGGGTTTCAGTTGTTACCAGGTCTCCAGTGCTTGTTATTACAAGGTCCTTGTCTGCGTTGTTGTAATTTACCCCATATCCCTGCCTTCCATTGTTTGAGTTCCTTCCAACGTTTCCGTTGAACGGAATGTAGTAGAACACGCTGTCAGGGTAGGGGTCATCAAGTTTGTACACTATTATTTTTATTTGTGCAATCGGGTCGCCGCTTGCATTGTACAGCCTCCAAGGGCTGTTTTCGCTGTAGTCTATTGAGAGCTCTACCTCGTACACTCCCGGAGCTGGCAGTTTTGGGCTTTCCCCGAACTTTCCGGCAAACTCAAGCCTTTCATCTCCTGCAAGGAAGTAGTCTGCAAACTTTCCATTCGGGTCGTCGGCAAACCAGCTTGGGGCGCCAAAGAACAGGTTGATGTAATGTTTGGCAAAGTCTTCCTTGAAATCATCTGAATAATTGTCCTTCACAAGGTTTGCCTTAAACTTCACAACCCTCCCAAGATCGCGGAGGTTTCTTATATCCTTGGTCCAGGTTATTGAACGTGTTGCATTTGCGAACTTCTCAATAGCCGATTGTGTTTCACCGTAGTGCCCTGTTCCATACCGCAGCCAGCACTCGCTTTGCGAGGGCGGGGGCCAATTCCTGAAAGCAGTGCTTACCTCCTTTGAATCAATCACTCCCGGAGTATAGTTAGTAATGACCGCGCTTGAAATAAAGAACTGCCTGTTTTGCGGAACTTCCCCAAACACGCACTCCAATTCTGCCCTCTGCTTTGAGTTAATTGTTACACTTTTGGCGCATTGTTGGTCATAGTCATAACCCTGATATGTTTTGACCCCAAACGAAACCTCCACTGTTTGGGTTTCTCCTGTGTCATTGAATAGCTTTGCCGTTATTCTTGCCGAGTCGGTTGACAGCATCTCACTGCTTGCCAATTCAAGCCCAACCTTTCCCGTATCAACAGAGTGGCTGCTGTTGTTTGAATTGAATTTTTCAATTTTCTTGTCAATTTTTTTCAGCTCCTCGTCTTCCGGACACATGAGGAAAGAATTGTTTGCCTTTAGGAATTCGTCCAGCTGGTATATTTTTTTGCTTGTTGCTATGCTGAACTGTGTTGCGTCGCAGTATATGCCGTTTGGGTTGCCATAGTCGCACGCATCTGCCGGGATTCCTGCATTGCCCCAGCTCCAGTCAAGCTTTATTTTTGGCAAGGCCCCCTCTCCGCTTCTGCCGGTCATTGTTCCCTGCAGGCAGGCTGCAGTGCTGTCGTCAATTGGCGGGATGCTCTGGGGTATGTTTTTGGTTCTGATTCTTATGTGGAATTGTTCTGTGTGGGTTTTGGTGTGAGTATCCGGAACTCTAAACTGCTCAAAGTTGGAGTTCCCAACGTATTTTCTGGGGGCGTAGTGCGTTTCGTCAGAGTGAATGTGCTCTGTAACCTCAATCTTTAGTATGTCGTAGGACGGATCAGCGTCAGGCAATGGGGCCTCTTTTGTTAAGACAATCCCCACCTTTTCAGTTTTCTCTTCAACCGTTTTAACCAGCTCATAATTTGAGACTTTTACACTGCCAGGATATCTTTTTACATAAGCCCTTTGGAAGTCTCCCCCGCCAAGGTTAATTACATAATCCTCTAAATTGCCAGTGTAATCTTTATCACATTTGTCTGCAAACATCTTGCTCCAGGACAGCCTCCAAAAAGCGGACCACCCATCTCCCAGATTGCGCGTGCTGGATTTCTTCCCCCAGTCGCATACAGAGGCGGTTACTGCAACAGTTTCCTGCAGCATTCTGTTGGTTATTGTGGCGCTTTCCACTCCCCCTTCCCCAATAAGTGAAAAGTTGTACTTGTCCAGTGAAAAGTATTGTGCAGGGTCTACTTCAACCTCCACAAGAACCTCGTTGGCCTTTTCCGGAGCCATGCCCGGGAATCTTGCGAAAACGCTTATGCCATACATTCCAGCCATATTCCCCCTTCCAACTGTTACCTCTTTCTGCGGGTTTGCGGGGTTTATTGTGAACCTGTCAGAGCTCAACTGTATGTAGCCCTCACCAGTTCCTCCACTGCACCCAGGGTCACTGTAGCAAAGGAATATTTCTATAGGGGTTTCCCCGCAGAGCTCTGTGTTAACTGAAAAGGTCTGCTCGCTTTGTTCGCCATTCCCGAGAACGATTCCGCTCTCTGCTTCGGGGAAGGTTATGCAATCCCTAAAGTTCACCACTTTTATTTCGGCTTGAATCCTGTTTGGCATAGACCCGACCAGTTGCAATCCGGCATCGGTTAAGACTTCACCGTCTATCTCAATGAAGAACATTGCGTCCTCCCCAAAGTGCCCTGTTTTTGGCGTAAAGGTTACAGTTGCGTAATAGGTCGTGTTTGGCCTGACGTCTCTGAAGAACGTTGTCCACAAATTTGTTTGCAGTATTTCAATATTCCTTTCACCTGTTTCCGCATTGGTTAACGCAATCTCAACCACCCCTATTTCGTCTGATTGCCACTGAATCCTTCCCTTTAGGTTTTCAAGCCCAATAAATTTTTCAGCGCTTACACAGCTGTTGTGAATTTCAAATTCAATCGTTGCCTGGTTTCCCTTGGTAACCGCAGACCAGCCCTTTCGGGTGAACGTAATGCATGGCGCGTTCTCCGGCAGGCCCCCAACCAGTATATTTACCTTGAACGGGATAACGAAATCGTACTCCGCAAGAATCTCCGGGTCTTCAATGGTAAGCAGGAAATCCCCGTCCACTGAATCACCTCCCTGCAAATAATCCTCGGCATTTCTGCTCAACCTAATTTTGAAAAGGTCATAGTTTTCCTCTGAAAAGGCTTCCAACTCTGTTCCAACCATGGTTTCAAGATATGAACTCATTGCGTCAATATCCAAGAGCCCTCTAAATCTTCCGTTAACACTTGCCCCCTTTATCTCCAGGTCGTTCCAGGTCTTGTTTTCAATCTTTATGCTTTGCACGACTTCTCTGGTGCCCCTTAGGTTAAGGCTGGCGTTAATCTTTTTTGGCTCAAAGTTTAGCACATTGCTGTCAACCAGCACCACAACCTTCTCGGCGGTATATCCTACCTTTTCGGCCTCAATCACGATTGCGGTGTTTGGAAGGCTTCCGGGGATTGCAAACATCGCTCTGCCAAACTTGTCAGTGGTATTTTCCCAGGAAACCTTGCTCTTGTCCGGTGAAATCCTTGAAACCCTTACAAGCACGTCCTCAATCTCAAGGTTCTGTCCAAACTCCCCGATTTCCCGTACGGTTACCGCAAGCTCAACTGGGGAATAGCTTCCAATGTACTCTGGTTCAATTCCAATCTCCATTCTCTTGCTTGATTTTGTGTGGATTGAAATGATTCTGCTGAACACAATTCTGCTGTCGGCAATTATTTTCACTTCAAGCGAATCCGAGCCAATTGATTTTGGAGTAAACTTCAAATTTGCGTTAACGCTTTTGCCCTTTGTAAAGTTGCCCAGGCCAACCTCACTAATCTCAAAGGTTTTTAGGTTCTCGTCAGATATTTTTCTCGCGTCTGCGTCGGTAATTGTGTAAGAGTTGATTTCAAGGGTTTCAGCAAGATTTGTTATGTATAAGTTACTGTTTGTGTAGCGGACTTCCGCATTGTTTATTATGTTAAAGTTAAGTGTATACCCCGAGCTGATTTCCAAATCGTATGACATTGGCCCCTGCTGCGCTCCCTCTTCGGTTAGGGGAAGCCCGCCGTTTGGATAAATGTAAAGCTCTTCAGCCTCCCCGTATACCCATTCCCCGCTGTAGCAGAAACTGTTTTCACAAAACGCGTTCCTTCCCTCATAGAATTCAAGGGAGTACTTGTTTGCATACTGCGACTGCTTTTCCGAGGAGGTTCTGCCTGTTCCAAGAACCTCATCAAACGGGGACCGTATATAATCATTGTCCTCTGTTTTAGCCCATGACCTGTAGTGCATTGAAAGAAGGCTTTCAGGAATGACCTGGCTTTTGACCCTTACAGTGAATCCAAAAATGTAGTCCCTTGGTTCAACCTCAAACCAGTCAAAGTTTATCCATTTTGCGTCTCCCTCTGTCAGGTTCTCCAGGTCCGTGCGGTAGCCCTTTGGAGGAGTAAACGTGGTTCCCTTTAATAGTGTGTCAATGTTTCCTGCGCGCACTCCAATTATGGCCATTGGTTCATTTTGCAAGAGCGCCCCATCGCCTACCCTGAAATGCACTCCTGCCCTTGAGTATTCCACGTTTTCCGGGATTGAGAACCTGAACTTTGCAACATACTTTTGCCCTGCATTAAACTGTTGTGCCTCTTCCCCGTTAACAGCGTAAATTCCCAAAAAGTCTATTTCCGGTTTTCCCGAAATAAGCCGCGGTCGCATGGTAGCGGTAAAATTTATTTCTATATTTGGGTAAAGCTGTACAGGAATGGTTTGGAATGTTTGGTACTGCGGGTGCCTTACAAGCACATACACTTTCCTGTCCGCCTTAAGGGTGTATGCCCCCTGTCCGTTTGTAAGTGTGGTTTGCCCGAGCTTTTGGCCTGTTAAAGAATAGAATTCCACAACAGACTCAGGAATTAATTCGCCTTCCTCTGTTACAGCGCTGACATTGAGCGTTGTTGTTCCAATAAAAACATTTACCGTGAAAAAGTTTGTTTCCCGCAAATCAATTTCCCTGCCCTCCTCTTTATTGTCCCCGCTTGCCGGGAACTTTTCAACGTAAGCATAGTATGCCCCCTCCTTTACGCCCGCAAACCTTGCTCCCCCGTTGAAGTCTGTTATCTGGGGCTCGTACGGTGCCATGAAATCGTTTTCCAAAAACCGTAATTTCACTTTTGCGTTGTCAACAGCCGACTTGAACTCGTCAACCACTTTCACCTCAATTATTCCCGAATTCTCCGGGGTCATTGGATCAAGAAAAACATCAAAGTCTCCGTCAACCGCCCCATCTAAGTCAAGTTCCCCGTAGAGGTAGTCTTCGTGGCTGGCGTAAACAGTGTAATTGCCGTCCTCGCTTAGGGCAAACTCAACCGCCCCGCCAAGTTCTGACGAAACGTCTTCTTCAACGGTTTTTCCGCCCGCGTCAACAAGCCTTATTTTTGCCCCTGCAATTGACCCGCTGCTCAAACTGTCAACCGCAGTTATTTTCAGAACTCCCTTTAGGCTCTTGCTCAAAACAACGCTTACAGACGCTGTTTCGTTTGGCCTCACCGTTATGCTTGATTTTGTTGCAATTCCGTAGTTGTTTTCTCTGTCACTTATGCTTAGGGAATATGTTCCAGGCAGTACCTCCCTGAATATGGCTTCTGCGTAAAACTCTGTGAACTTTGTCTGAAGCGTAAAACCGTCTTTGTCCCTTAGGGTTACTTCAAAGTTGGTTTCCTCAAGCCAGTTTCCCGACGCATCCTGAACCTTTACCCTTAGATTTCCGGTTTCCGGTTCTCCTCCTCCCTCAGGCCCTGCCTTCTGAAGTTTTATTATTGTAGTGCTGTTGGTTAGTAAATAAATATTTCCCTCAAACTCTGCCGGTTCAATTACTGTTGCCTGCAGCATTCCACAATTTGCCGGCTCCTTTACCTCAATCATTCCGTCCTTGTCAGTATCGCTTACAGTTTGCGGGATTGGGGTTTCACCACTTTCACACGACAGCCTCAAAACTATTGTCTTGCCCTTAATCCTTTCACCGCTTGCATACTGCATTACAATTGTTTTCTCATTAGTAGCAGTTCCTCTTTTACTAATCAAAACCAGTATTTCTTCCCCTTCTTCAAACACTGACACTGTTTTCTGCAAGCCATTGAATTTAACCCCGCCAATCGTTGTTTCCCTTATCTTAAGCTCAAGTTCTGTTCCAACAGGCAAGTTAAGTTCTATTCGGCCATCAGGCCCGGTTTCCATTGAAGAACTTTCGCCCCCAAAACGGTAACTAACCGAAACACCCTCCAAGGGGGTTCCACTCTCATCTTCCACAACAAGGGCAAAATTTACGTTTCCTCCAGCGACCAGTCCAACCGGAAGCAAAATATACACTGCCAGCAAGGCAACAATTAAAATAACGAGCAGAAATGAGGGAAAAAGTTTGTCTATTGGATCTATCACCTTATAGACTGGCAACACTGTGTTGACCTTATCCAGGATTTTGTAGTACCCACCTTCAACTGAGTAGTATAAATCTTTAAGGTTTCCAACAAGGCCCATTCAGTTATTTTAAAGGCTTTACTGCTTTAAAATGCTTTTCCTTTAGCCTTCATAGCCAATACAGCTGTCCCCTTCAACAAGCCCTAGCTCAATGTCCATCACCGAGCTATAGTTTCCCGCGGTTTCGTATATTGACTTCGGATTCCACCAGAAAGAGGTTTCAATTCCGTTGCTTGTAACGCACACTTGCCCGCTCTCAACCAAGTCAAGCACTTCCCTCAGTTCGTTTACGCTGGTTTGGTTGGTTCGGCTGTTGTATGTCATTCCGTCAATTCCCTTAAGGTCAACCACCCCCGCAATTGGCGAGTCAGGCGAAATAAACGCAAGCTCTTCCGGATAAACCGCTTTAAGGGAGAACGCGTTGTCTATTGGGGTGTAAAACACGGTCTTCAAATACACGTCTCCACCGTAGTCCGCCTTATCCCAATCCAGCCCGTACAAAAATTCCCAGTTTGGCACAGGGTCTCCCTTCTTACCTGACCTGTCTGTTTGGTAATCAAACGCTTCTGCCACAGGCACTCCGCTGTAATCCAGGCACTTTCCTGCCCCGTCCCAGAATGCCAGGTTGCCGCCGGTTTCCACTGGTGTTCCGGCCTCAAGAAGTTCGTACAGTGCCTGGAATGGCTCAGAGTCCCTTTCGTGCTGCATTCTTAACAGCACCGGTGTCGCGTAATTTGGATAGAACAGAATCTTCTTTGAGTCAAGGGTATCCCCCTGGGTTATCTTCATTATCATACCGCGGTTTGCAAAGCTGCTGTTAATTTTCTTGAAGTCATACTCTGTTTTTGTTTCAACCCAGGTTGCAGGCCCTGTTTTGGGAATAACCTCTGTTGTCACAAAGTCGCCCTGGCTTGTTATCACAAGGTCCTTGTCTGCGTTGTTGTAGTTTACGCCGTATCCCTGCCTTCCATTCTCAGAGTCCTTCCCAATATTTCCGTTGAACGGAATGTAGTAGAACACGCTGTCAGGGTAAGCGTCCTGCACCCTGTAAAACATTACTCCAATTTGTGCAATGGGCGTTCCAAATGAATCATACAATCTCCAAGGCTCGTCTTCATCATACGCTATCATAAGTTCGGTCTCATATACCCCTGGCGCCGGAATGCTGTAATCGTCAACAAACTTTCTTGAGAAAACCAGGCTTTCGTCTTCCGCAAGGAAGTAGTCCGCAAGCTTTCCGCCCGGGTTGTCCGCAAACCAGGCCGGTGCGTCAAAGAACTGCGAGGTCATGTAAAACTCGGCAAAGTCTTTCCTGAAATCTTCTGGGTAAGCGTCCTTCATCAGAGTAACCTTGAACCTTGTAATATCCTCCAGATCATCAAAGCTTGTTATGTCGTTGGTCCAAACAAGGCCTGGCTTTGACTCCACAAACTTTTTCAAAATAAATATCTTTTCATAGTAACCCGCCACAGGTGGCATCCAGCAGCTGTCTGAGTATGACGGCGGAAGGTTTCTGAATGCGGTACTTACAAAGACGGCGCTGGTGTGGTCTTTTGGGCCGCTGGTGATTAAGGCAGTTGAAACAACAAAATCTGTTCCTTGTGGAAGATCCTCAAAGTCACACTCTACATTTTCTCTTCCCTTTGGGCCAACAGTCGCTGTTGCGCTACAGCTTTCATCATATGCCCCCCCTACATTTATCTTGGTTGAAATTATGACCTCAGCCGTTTGGCTACTTTCAGTATCGTTGTATAGTACTGCGTTAATTCTTGCAGAACTGTTTGAAACCAGTGTGTGTGATATTTCTTCCAGCCCAATAGTGTCTGTTTCAACCTCATTGTTATTGCTATCTGCGTTGAATCCCCTCATCATGCTCTCCTTTCCAATTTCTGGCAAGTTTTCCGGGCATGGGAACTCAAATTCGTTTGCCCTGAAAAACTCGTCCAACATGTGTATCTTTTTGCTTGTTGCTATGCTGAACTGTGTTGCGTCGCAGTATATGCCGTTTGGGTTGCCATAGTCGCATGCATCTGCCGGGATTCCTGCATTGCTCCAGCTCCAGTCAAGCTTCGTTTTTGGCAGTGCCCCTTTCCCGCTTCTGCCGGTGGTTGTTCCCTGCAGGCAGGAAAGGGTTTCCCCAACCGGTGGAATTACCTGCGGTATGTTCATTGTCTTGAACCTTACGTGGAACGGTTGTGTGTAGACTACCGTGCCTGTGTCCGGAACGTGATATGGGCCAAAATTGCTTGTTTTAAGCTCCATGAATGGATCTGTATGATCGCTATCACCGTGTATATGTTCAAGCGCTTCCACGTGCAGTACCGAGTAAATTGGCTCAATATTTCCAATGCCGTCCTTGTTCGTAAAAATAATCCCAATTCTTTCAGTGCCCAGTTCAACTGTCCTCATTACATTACTGTCTTTAACATCAATGTTTTCAGCATAACCGCGCAGGTAAAGCGCCAGCAAATCTGGAGGAATTTTCTGCCTGCCGTAATTGCTACCGTGCAGATTAATAATATAATCCGTTACCGGTGCAGTAAACATTTCATCACATGGGTCTGTTGCAACAAGAAGACTTATAACAATCGCTGCCACAATAATTACTACGGCTACTATGATTCCAATTCCGGTTGCTCCGATTCCCCCGGCTGCTGCCGCGACTGTAGTTCCTCCCGCTCCGCCTGCTGCACCTCCTGTGGCACCGCCGGCTGCTGCTGTCGCACCTGCTGCGGCACCACCGGTTGCAGTTGCTCCTGCCGCTGTAGCTCCTGCTGCGGCTCCCGCAGCTCCTGCCCCAGCTGCCGTGGATGCTGTTGCTGTTGCAGCAGCGGCGGTTGCTGTTGCTGCTTGTGCTGTTGCTACTGCTGTTCCTGCCCACACCCCTGCTAATGTACCACTTATAGCTCCAGTTGCTGCTCCTATCCCTCCTGCTTTCCACAGGTACTCGTTGTTGTTGAGTGACTTGTCCCAGTCACATATTGAGGCCTTTATACTAACTGGTTCATGGAATTTTCTGTTTGAGAGGGTTGCGCTATCCATTGCCCCCTCCCCAACTATTGCAAAACTGTATCTGTCCATTGCAAAATACTGCCCAGCGCGCGGTTCAACCTCCACCAGAACCTCATCAACTTTCCTATACGAGGTTCCGGGCATGCGCGCGAAAACGCTTATTCCGTAGGCCCCGGCAATGTCTCCCCTTTCAACTATTATTTCCTTCTGCGGGTTTGCAGGGGCTATTGTGAACCTGTCAGAGCTCAACTGTATGTATCCCTCGTCTGTTCCCCCACTGCATCCAGGGTCCTGGTAGCATAAGTAAATGTCTACCTGGGTTTCTCCGCAGAGCTCTGTGTTCACCGTGAAAATTTGCCTTGCCTGGTTTCCGGAACCAATTGTGATTTTGTCAGCAACGTCCGGGTAGGTTATGCAGGTGTCAAGGTTTATTATGTCCACTCTTGACTCAATCCTCCCCGGGTCCGAGCCAACCATTTCCGGCCCGGCGTCTGTTGCAATCTCGCCGTCTATCTCAATGAAGAATTTTGCCTCTTCCCCAAGGTGCCCTGTTCTCGGCGTAAAGGTTACGATCGCATAGTATGTTGCGTCAGGCCTAACGCTTCCAAAGAATTTTGACCAGACGTTTGGCCGCATTACTGCAACATTGCTTGCCCCGGTTTCGGCCTCGGTAATCGCAATCTCCACAACCCCAAGCACGTCTGATTCCCAGTTAAGCCTTGCCTGCAGGTTCTCAAGCCTTAGGAATTGCCCTGACCCAACGCAGTTGTTGTATATCTCAAACTCCATTGTGGCCCTGTTGCTCTCGGTTACGGCCACCCAATTCTTTCTTGAGAGTGTAATGCATGGCGCGTTGTCAGGCAGGCCCCCAAGCATTATGTTTGCCTTGAACGGGATAACGAAATCGTATTCCGCAAGAATTTCGGGATTCTCAACCGTCAGCAGAAACTCTCCCCTCACTGTCCCTGCCCTCTTAATGAAGTCAAGCGCGTTCTCACTAACCCTTATTTTGAACAGCGGGTAATCCTCGGTTGAAAGGGCTTCCAATTCCTTTCCAATCCATGTCTCAAGGTATGCGCTAATGGTTTCCTCGTCAAACATGCCCTTTAATCTGCCCTTTATGCGAAGATCCTTAATTTTTAGGTTGTTCCAGGTGCGGTTTTTGATGCTTACCTGCTTTATCGTTTCCCTCTGGCCGCGGGTATCAAGGTTTACCTGCAGTGAGTCAGGGTTTATTTCAAGAATCTCGCTGTCAATGGTCATTACAAACTCTTCCGCCGCAAAGCCCGGCTTTTCGGCCTCAATCTTCAGCACTGTGTTGGGGTGGCTTCCTGGAAGCAAAAATTGCGCGTTTCCAAAGGAATTTGTCTGCTTTTCCCAGTAAACCTCGCTCCTGTCTGGCGCGATTCTTGTAACCCTTACAAGGGCATCCTTCAAATCAAGCTTTGCCCCGGATTCCCCAATCTCCTTTACGTTCACAACAATTGTTGCGGGGGAATAGCTTCCAATGTACTCCGGGTCAACCGAAATCTCCATGTGCTTGCTTGCACTGATGGTTGTTTCAACTGCCTTGCTGAAAACAATTCTGCCGTCGGCAACTATTTGAATCTGGAAAACGTCTGTTCCAAGCTCTCTTGGGGTGAATTCAAGGCTTGCGCGGACGCTTTTGCCCCGCGTAAACTCTCCCAATCCAACGCCATCAATTTTATAATCCTTCAGCCCGCTTGCGCTGACTGTTTTTGCGTCGGCGTCAACTATTTTGTATGAATTGATTTCAAGAAGCTCCCCGTCGCTCTCAATGTAGAGCCTGCTGTCTGCGTAATATGTTTCAGACTTGTTCAATATGCTGAAGCTTAGTGTGTGCTCTGCATTTATTGCCAGCTCGTAGGGTTCAATAAGGTAAAGCCCTTCTTCCTTGCTGTAAATCCATTGGCCCCCGTAGCACAGGGCGTTTTCGCAGCCGGTTTCCTCTCCCTCGTAGGGCTCGCTGTCATAGGTTTTTGCGTAAAGTGCCTGCCTCTCCGCGCTTGACTCGCTTGTCCCAAGAACCGCGTCAAACGGCGCCCTAATGAAGTCTCCGCCGCTTGTTTCAGCCCATGCCCGGTAGTGGATTGGAAGCGGGGTGTTTGGGGTAATCTGGTCCTTTACCCTTATCTCCACTCCAAACAGGTAGTTTCCCGGCTCAAGGTTTTGCCAGCCAAAGTTTGCCCACTTTGCCTCGCCCTCGGTTAGGTTCTCCAAATCCTGCTGGTAACCCGTCGGCGGGTTGAAGGTGGTTCCCCTCAGCAGTGCATTAATGTTTCCGGCAATAATTTCCTTTATGAACAGCGGGTCATTCTCCATAACCGCTTCGTTCCCGGTCCTGAAGTGCACTCCGCCCCTTTCATAGCTTCCCGCGTCCGGAACAGAGAGCTTGAATTTTGCCACATACCTCTGCCCCGCGCTCATCCTTGCGGCCTCTGTGCCGTCCAGCAGGAACATTCCAAGCATGGTTATGTTTGGCTCTCCCGAAATAAGCCTTGGCTCAAACTCTACGTTAAAGTTTAGTTCCTCGCCAGGGAAAAGCTGCTCCGGCATTGTCTGCACTGGCTGGAAGTCAGGGTGCCTTACAACAAGGTAAACCTTTTTGTCCGCCTTCAGTGGGTAAGACCCGGTCCCCCTTGGAAGCGGAATCTTTCCAAGAAGCTGCCCTGTAACAGAGTAAAACTCCACCTCTGCCTCCTCAACTGGCTCCAAATCCTGGTCCACCGCATTTACGTTAACAGTGGTTTCGCCAACGAAGAGGATTACCATAAAATTGTTTTCCCCCCTTACATCAATTTCCTGCCCCTGGTCCTTGTTGTCCCCAAACGCCGGAAACTTCTCAACGTACGCGTAATACGAGCCTTCCCTTACCCCGCCAAACTCTGCGATTCCATCAAAGTTTGTTACCTCTGGCTGGTAGGGGGCCAAAAAATCATCATCCAAGAACCTGAGCTTTACCCTTGCGTTCTCCACCGGAATTTCGTGCTCGTCAATTACCAAAACCTTTACCTGCCCGGAATTCTGCGGGGTCATTATCTCCAGCGAAACCTCAAAGTCTCCGTCAACCTCCCCCTCCAAATCAAGCTCTCCGTAGAGATAGTCCTCGTGGATTGCCTGCAGCACATAATCATCCAGTTCGCTTACCGCAAACTCAACCGGCTCGCCGGCCGGAGAAGTCGTTTTTGCCGCCACAAGCTTTCCATCTGAACCCAAAAGCCTTATTGCCGCCTCCGCAATCCTCTGCCCTGAGTCACTCTCAACGGCTGTAACAGATATCACTCCCTTTACTCCCTTGTTCACAACAGAGTTAACCACAGTGGTCTGCTCTGCCACCACTCTTACTCCTGGAACTGTGGCAATCGCATAATCGTTTGTTTCGTCGCTAACACTAACAGAGTATGTTCCAGGCACAACATCCCTGAAGATTACCTCCCCAAAGATTCCTGTAAACTTTGCTTTCAGCGGCAGCCCGTCTCCGTCAAGCAGGTTTACCTCAAAATTGATTTCCTCAAGCCACTGCCCTGCCTCGTTCTTCACCGTTACCCTTACTGCCCCTGCCTTAACCTCTGGCTTAGCCAGCCTCAGCATTGTAGTGGTTTTGGTCAAAAGGTACGGCGTTCCGGCAAACTCTGCTGGCTCAATTACCGTTGCCTGCATTATCCCGCAGCCCGCGGGCTCTGTTACCACAATCATTCCGTCCAAATCAGTGTCTGTGACCGTTTCGGGATCGGGTGTAATGCCGGTTTCGCAGGACAGCCTTACAGTTATCTCCCTGCCCTTAACCCTTTCACCGCTTGCGTACTGCAAAATCAGGGTTTTCTCGGAGAGAAGCGGAATTACCCGCTCAAGAACCACTTTTTCGGTCCCGCTTCCGGAAATTACCACGGTTTTGCTGTATTCCTTGAAGTCAACCCCGGCAACGCTTGTTTCAGAAACCTTTAGTTCTAACCCCTCCCCAACAGGCACTTGAATGCTTATCTGCCCGGCGCTGTCCGTCCGCTCAGAGCCCCGTTGGCCGGCAAAATCGTAGGAAACCCTCACTCCCTGCAGCGGGTTTCCCTGAAGGTCCTGAACGGAAACAACAACCACTGCATTGCCCATTATCGGCAGTTCAATTCCCGGGGAAAGCAGCAAAAAGCCCGCCACTGCAATGGCAAAAATTAAGAGCAAAAACGAGGGCACAATCCTGTCAATTGGGTCAACAATTTTGTATACCGGGATCACGTTGTCAATTTTGTCCAGAACACTGTAGTAACCCCCTTCAATTGATCTGTAGAGGTCTTTAAGGTTCCCGATAATGCCCATTCACTTACCTTAAGCGCTTTGGGGTTTTTATTTGTTTCTAAGGGGCCCTAATGCAGGCTTCCTCTGCCTTGCCCCTTTCGTCTGAAAGCTCTTCAAGAATTACCTTCGGGTTCCAGAAGAATTGGCTGCTTATCCTGTTGTCTGCCCCGATTATGCAGACCTTGCCCTCGTTCACGAGCTCAAACACGTCCTCAACTGACTCAATTCCGCTTGTTCCATAGCTGTTCAGTGGCATTCCCGGGACACCGTTCAGCGCAATCTGGCTCCCGCCGCCACTGATTCCAATCAATGCCATGTCATTGCTGTGGGTTCCCCTTTGCATCAGGCTGCTTGTGTTCTGAGGGGTAAACACAACGCTCTGCAGGTAGAGTTCGCCCTGCCTTATTGGGTTGCACCACTCAATTCCGTAATCCTGGATGTCCGTTCCCTTGGCGCACCTGATATTTCCGG
The DNA here is from genome assembly GCA_017609945.1 of Candidatus Iainarchaeum sp. Classification (GTDB taxonomy): domain Archaea; phylum Iainarchaeota; class Iainarchaeia; order Iainarchaeales; genus JAFCCZ01. The sequence continues at coordinate 133 of JAFCCZ010000009.1, read as the reverse complement.
TGATTCCGCCGTGAATGTCCCAGGTTCCCTGCCATGCGTCCAGCATTGGCCTGTCATCAAAGTCCTTGCAGTTTGTTCCAATTCCATCCCACGGAATCATTTTGGTGAACGCGGTCTGTGGGCCGCTGTCTAT
>JAFCCZ010000074.1 GCA_017609945.1 Candidatus Iainarchaeum sp. | reverse complement strand
TTCCTCGTTCTGCTTGCTGTCAAGTTTTTTCCCCTTTTTCTTGTACTGTGAGATAATTTCCCCCACGCGATGAGTTCTGAGGATGTGCTCTGAAATTTGCTCGTCCTTTGTTCTATCCAACACATCCCTAATCATAAAGAACAGGTCAAACCTGCTTATCAGGCTTGAAGGCATATCAATCTGGTCAATAAACGGCTGGAAAGGGTCAAACCTGCTGAATTTCGGGTTTGCCGCAGCAAGAATGCTTGTGTCAGCCCTGAATCTGGTAACCATTCCTGCCTTTGCAACGGAAATCATTCCCTGCTCCATTGCCTCGTGCAATGCAACCCTGTCCTCCGAAGCCATCTTGTCAAGCTCGTCCGCCATGCACATTCCCCCGCTGCTCAAAACAAGGGCCCCTGCTTTCAATGTCCAGCCGCCCTCCCCAAAATCGTCCTTTACCGCGGCCGCAGTTAGTCCAATTCCAGAGGTTGTTCTTCCAGCAGTGTAAATGCTTTTTGGGGCAATGTTGTTTGTTGCCGTAAGAATCTGGCTTTTACCAGTTCCAGGGTCACCAATCAGCAGAATGTGAACATTTCCCCTGATTTTCTGCTCGCCGGGCAATTCCTTTTTCACTCCACCAAAAAGCTGCAGTACAATGCTTTCCTTCACCTTCTCGTGCCCGTAAATTGCAGGGGCGATGCTTCCAATCAGCATGTCGTAAACCTTTGGGTTCTTTGACAGCTTTTTAATCTCTTTTTCTTCCTCAGGGCTTATTTCAACTTCTTCAAATTCACGGTCGGTTTCCTCAACGTGAACTACCTGCAAATCTCTTCCGTAAACAATTCCCTTCTTGTCCCTGCCCTTCGGTGGCCGCAACTTTAGCACGCCAACAAACCTTACTTTGTCTCCGGCATTAACCATGTGAACCAAATCGTCAGCCAGGTAAACGTCAAGGTAGGTTGCCTGCTCCTGCCCGTGAAGCTTTTCCAGCGGCTCCTGAATCTTTACCTTTTGATAGTCAATGAATTCAGACTGCTCTGGAACAAGGCTAAAGTCCCGGTGCCTGCACTCGCAGAAAGCAGGCATTTTTTCCTGGTAGGACTCCTGCGGCATTTTGTAAGTGTTGCCGCATCTGTTGCACTGCCAGGTTGCCACCTTTAACTTTGGCAAAGCATCAGTTATCTGGCTTATTACCCCTTCCACCGAAACAAATTTGTTTAAGTACTCAGAGCCAATGTCCCTGATCAAGGGTTCCCTGTCTTTTGGGAGGTTAAAGAACCGCACGTGCGGAGCAAACTTCTCAATCTCCAGGGCGGGAACCTCAATCTGCTGCACGGCAAGCTCTGAGGCCTCAAGAAGGTATCCTGGATTGTCAAGCAGTTCGTCAGCCAACTCATAGTCAAACTCCTCCAAGTGCTTGAAGTCAACGTTAATGCTTCTTTTCTGGGGATACTCCTGCACAAGCCTTTCAATCGGCTTCTTGTAAAGGCTTTCAAAAAAGGAGAGGAACTTTCCAACATACGGGTTTTCCTCAATCTCCTCTTCCTTTACCACGCTTTCCTCATTTACACCCATCGGAACACCAAATAATTATCTTTTCTTTCGTTTTAAACACTTTTCAGACAGAGTGCCTTTCCACTGTTTTTCCACCCTTGGCAATTTCCACTAATGCCTACTTTTAGGTGTGCTGGAAGAATTTGTCGGGAGCTGGAAAAAATTATTCCATACTAAATAGGTTCAGGTTGTTAATAACCCTGCTCACTTAATTTTCCAAACCGCCGGGCCCGCGCCAGCGAAAGAAAACGAAAAGACTTTTACATAATTTCGGGATTTTTTGAAGAACCTCACCACCTCCCAATGAATTTTTTCTTTGGACTCTGCTTTTCTCGGCTTAAACCTTTGGCTTCGCTTGTGCTCAGCGCAAAGGATTTAATGCCTCCAAAAGCAGCAGAGCCGTCCACGAAAAAATTCAGCCTTTATGGAGGTGGTTCGGTTTGAGTTTTTCAAATAAAGTTTCAGACGCAAGAGGAAACCCTTTTAGCTACGGTTTTTCCCTAGCTGAAATCGCAAAAAATCTAAAGGATGAGTGGGTTCTATGAACAGTGGAAACCCACTCTCTCAAAGCGATTATAAACCGCAAAAACAGAATTTTAAAGGTGGGACTTTGAGGATTGATATATCGAAAGAAGAGTTGGAAGAATTGTATGTTGAGCAGAAGCTCTCGACTTATCAGATTGCTAAGGTTTATGGTTGTTGGGATTCTACAATTGGACATAAACTCAAAGAAGCAGGAATCGTGCGGAGAAATCCCAAGAAGAAGCGAGTTTTTCCAAAGCAGGTTCTTGAGGAATTGTATCTTCGCAAGAAATACTCCATAAGTAAAATTGCAAAAAAATTAGATTGCGGCCATGCGACTGTGTGGCATAGGCTTAAAGAATATGACGTCCCAAAGAGAAAACTTAAAAGATATGAGATAGCTAGAGAGAGACTTAGTAATCTTTATTTAGAAAATAAACTTTCTCAGAATAAGGTAGCAGAATTTTTTGGTTGTTCTCAGTGGGTAATCTCCAACAAGTTAAATAAATTCAAGTTGGAAAAAAGAAACCCTTCTGAAGCCTGTCAAATTTACGAACGAAAAAATTTCTCTAACAACCCCGTAGAAAAGGCTTATTTGATTGGTTTTAGGCTTGGAGATTTGCATGTAAAAAGAAAGAGTGTGTACTCTCTTGGTATTAATTCAAGTACCACTAAGCCTGAACAGTTTGAACTCATGCGTACGCTTTTTGAGAAATATGCGCATGTTCAAAAATCTTGCTCAAAAGGAGTTCTGTCTTTCTCATGCAGGGTAAACAATTCTTTTTCTTTTCTGGAACCAAAAGAGGATAAAATTGAAGGCTGGATTTTAAAGGATGAACGAACTTTCTTTTCATTCCTTGCAGGTTATACAGACGCAGAGGGCAATATTGGTGTTTATAGTGGCAGAGCCAGATATCGAGTAGGTTCCTATGACAAAAATCTTTTGTTCCAAGTATATCAAAAGCTTAATTCCTTAGAAATAAACACAAAGATTAGGTTAGAATCGCTTGCAGGTTATTGCAATGGAAATACTATAAATAATGGTGATTTCTGGCGAGTAAGTATAAATTATAAAGATTCACTCCTTAGATTATTTAATCTATTGGAACCGTATCTAAAACATGGTAAAAGAATAAGGGATCTAAAGAAAGCTAAAGAAAACGTAATAAGAAGGTTGAACAAAGAAGGAGGTGAAGTGGTTTATGGCAGAGAAATTTTACATTACAACCGCAATTGATTATCCCTCCGGTAAGCCCCATCTTCGGCCACGCCTATGAAAAGGTTACTGCTGACTGCATTGCCCGCTGGCACCGTCTGCTGGGCGAAGAAGTTTTCTTTCTAACCGGAACTGACGAGCACGGAAGCAAAATAGCGAAGAAAGCGCAGGAAGCAGGCAAGCCGCCCCAAAAATACGTTGACGAAATGGTTGTTTTCTTCAAGGAGCTCTGCGAAAAGCTAAACATTTCCCACAACCGCTTCATTCGCACAACCGACGAAGACCACATAAAGATTTCCCAGGGGATCTTCAAGAAAATTCACTACAAGGGAGAAATCTACCTTGGAGAATACTCCGGATGGTACTGCTCTGACTGCGAAACCTTTTACACCGAAAAGGACCTGAACGACGGCAACTGCCCAACGCACGAAAAGAAGGCCGAGTGGATTTCGGAGGAATCCTACTTTTTCAAAATGTCAAACTACACGCAAAAGGTTTTGGACTACCTGGAGAAGAACGCTGAGTCAGTGCTCCCTCCTGGAAAGAGAAAGGAAATAATTAATCGCGTGAAAGAGGGAATGAACGATTTAAGCGTTTCCAGGGTGAACGTTCCGTGGGGAATCCCGGTTCCAATAAATAAGAAGCACACCCAATACGTTTGGATGAATGCGCTCATCAATTATGTTTCCGGTGTGGGCGCATTTCCGCTGGATTCAAAGGACAAGCTGAAGAAATTCTGGCCTGCCGACATTCATTTAATTGGAAAAGATATTTTATGGCATCATTCCGCCATCTGGTTTAGCATTCTTATGGCTGCAGAAATTGAACTGCCCAAAACCGTTTTCGCCCCCGGCTTCATTAACACAGCCTCCGGCGACAAAATGAGCAAAAGCAAGGGAACAGTAATTGACACCGGTCAACTTGTTGACAAGTACGGGTCAGACACCCTTCGCTATTTTCTATTGCGAGAGATTCCCTTTGGCCAAGACGGAAACTTCAGCGAAGAGGCCCTAAAGGAGCGCTTGAACAACGAACTCGCAAACGAGCTTGGAAACCTGGTTAATCGCTCAATTGTAATGATTGAGAAGGCAGGGGGAAAAATCCCTGACGCAAAAACAGATGCAGGGCTCCAGAAAAAGCTAGACCTCAAGAAAATCAAGGGGCTAATGGAAAAGCTGGAACTGCACCACGCAATTGCGGAGATTTTCTCCTTCGCCGGCGCCTGCAACCAGTTCATCAACGAGAAAGAGCCCTGGAAGCTTGAAGGCAAGAAAAAGGACGCGGTCCTCTACTCTCTCGCAGATTCACTCCGCATTATTGCAATCTTAATCCAGCCGTTCATTCCAGAG
>JAFCCZ010000073.1 GCA_017609945.1 Candidatus Iainarchaeum sp. | reverse complement strand
AAAGTGCTGGTCTTTTGCAAAAAGAAGGGTTTTTCCCGAGGACTTCCCGGTGGTGTGGGGAAGATTTACCTTTACGTCAACCTGGTTCTGCGCTTTTTTGAAGTCAAGCCCGCGGAAGTTAATCATTAGCTCAACGCTCTGCGTAAACTTGCGCTGCTTGCTCTTCTCACGCATTTCCTTGAATGCACTTAGGAACTCTTTTTCGTTCAATTTAACAACCTCCCAGCAAAGCTGGTAAACCCCGCAATTCAGCGGGAAGCGGCCTAAAAATAGGCTCTGGTTAATATAAAAATTCACAAGAAGGGTTTAAATAGCTTACTTTTGCTCTTCATTGTTCCCCTTTCTTCTGCTCTTGGGCTGCTTCAGGTTTGCCCCCTTCTTTGGGCTTCTTCTCTGCATTCTCTCCGCCCTCTTCCCCTGCTTTGGCCTCACCCTCGACCTTTTCAGCGGCTTCGGCCTTCTCTCCGCCCTCGGCCTCAGCCTTTTCTGCAGCCTCAGCTTCCTCTTCTTCCTTCTTTAGCTCAGGGTGCTTTTCAAGGTACTCTTTCCTTGCGGCCTTGGCCTCCTCGTCCCTTTCTTCCATTGCGTCCTTTTTGGCCTCTTTCTCGGAAATTTCCTCTGTTCCCTTTTCGCCAATGCTTTCAAAGTATGAGGAGTATTCACCGTGCCTTATTTCCCGCTGGACCTTTTTGGCGGGCTTTCCGTCAACTGTAACCCCCAAACTGTTGCAGGTTCCAATAATCTCTTTCATCGCGCTCTTGATTGAGTGCGAGGAAAGGTTGTCAATCTTCATCTCAGCAACCTTCTTCACCTGGTCCATTGTCAGGTTTGCAACAGAGTTGACCTTTGGGTTGTCTGAGCCCTTTTGGATTCCAGCCTCCTTTTTAATCAGAGCGCTGGTTGGGGGGCTTCCAATGGAAATTTCAACGTTTTTAGAGCTGTCAATTGAGATTTTAACAGGCACCTTCATTCCGGTATAGCCCTTTGTCTTCTCATTAATCTCGCTGACTATTTCACCTATATTAACTCCAAGCGGGCCCAGAGCTGACCCAAGCGGGGCAGCCGCAGTTGCCTTTCCGGCTTCAATCAAAACGCTTATGTCAGCCACTTCAAAAAACCTCATTCCTTAATTATCCTAATGTTCTCTGCTTTAATTGTGACCGGAATCTTTACCGCGGCCTCAAGCAGCTCAACAGTAACCTCTTCCTTGGTGGCATTAACGCGCAAAACCTTGGCCTTCTCTCCCTTGAAGGGGCCTGAAATTAGCTCCACCTTTGCGCCCTCTTCAATGCTCTTCATCAACGGCTTGGCCTCAAGCATTGCGTCAAGCTCCTCAATCTTCACCGCTCCCTTAACAATTCCCTGGCCCTTAATGTGTGGGGTATTGGTTAGAGCGTGCCTTGCGGTCAGCTCGTCCTCTGCCTCAATCAGCACATACCCCTTTATGCCTGGGACAACGGCAAGGCTGTAAACCGGCAGGCCCTCGCTCTTAATCTTTGCGCTGATAATGTCGACTACCAAACTCTCTTGGCCTACAGTCGTTCTAACAGGAAATATCATGGTTAAATCACCTAAAAAAGCAGCAAAAAAGTGCTTAGGCTATTCTATATTTCTGCAGGTGAATGCTTTTAAAGCTTGCCTGTTGTCATATTCCGCTAAAGGCAAACACAAGGTAAACCACGTAAGCCAGGGCTGCAACAATCAAAATTCCGATCCCGGTTACCTTTGCCATTGCCTTAAACTCCTGCCAGGTCGGCTTTCTTGCAATAACAAGAACCCTTCTGGCAGATGAGAGAAACACCGAAAGCCTTTCAAGTACATTTGCCATAAACACCACTCGCAGATTGAATAAAATTAAAAAAAGGGGGAAAAGAAGAAAAAGGCTATTGTTTAGCCCGAAAACTCAATTCCCAGGTCAATCGGTTCTGACAAGTCAATTTTGTCAATGCCCTGCAGATACGGGAATTTTCCGCCGGCAATGACCACCATTGCCTGAATCTGGTTGCGCGGCATGTTCTCGTCAATCATCGCACCCCAAATTATGTGGGCGTCAGTGCTGATCTTTGCGGAAACGGTTTCCACAATCATCTCTGCCTCGCGCAAAGTCATGTCTGATCCGCCAATAACGTTTATTAGGGCACGGTTTGCCCCGCTGATGTCAACGTCAAGAAGCGGGCTGGTGAGAGCGCTCTCAACAGCCTCCAGAGCACGGGCCTCGCCCTTTTCGTCTCCCCTGCTTTCGCCGAGGCCAATCATTGCTGCCCCACCCTTTGACAGGATTGTCTTCAGGTCAGCGTAATCAAGGTTTATCAAACCAGGCTTTGTAACCATCTCAGTAATTCCCTTCACCGCGTTGGTCAAAACTTCGTCGGCCACCTTGAAGGCGGCATTAACCGGCAGGTCAGGCGCGATCTCAAGAATTTTGTCGTTTGGAATCACAATAACGGTGTCAGAATTCTTCCGCAAATTGCCCAAGCCGTGGATTGCGTTCTCCATCCTCTTCCTGCCCTCAACGGTGAACGGAAGGGTCACGATTCCAATTGTAAGGGCCTTTACTTCCTTCGCAATCTCTGATATGATTGGAGCGGCACCTGTTCCCGTTCCGCCGCCCATTCCACAGGTGATAAAAATGAGGTCTGAATCGGAGAGAATTTCTGTTAGGTCGTCAAGGGACTCGCGGGCAGCACCCTCTCCAACGACGGGGTCAGAGCCAGAGCCAAGGCCTCGCGTGAGCGCCCTTCCGATCAAAATCTTTTGGTCAGCAGCAACCTTAACCAGGTCCTGCGCATCAGTGTTAACAGCAAGAGTCTCGGCACCGGTAATTCCAACCTCTGTCATCCTGGTAATGGTGTTTCCGCCGCCCCCGCCAACTCCGACAACCCTAATCTTTGCCTGAGCGGTTTCAAGAAGCTTTACAAGCTCCTCATCATTCCTAATAGCCTTCCTGGACTTAGAGCCCTTCGGCTTAACCGATCTGGCCCTCTTAACAGCTTTCTTTACAATACTCTCCATTCCGCAACCCCCGCAAAACCATTATATATTTCTTTTATACATTAATCCTAAAGAAAGGGAAACCCTTCAAAAGGCTTAAAGGCGTTAAATTTATGGCATCAACAAATTTAAAAACACTTCCGAAAGGCCCAACCACAAAAGGCAGGGGCACAAAAAGGCAGACAAACCGCATACAGGGAGGAGGCCAAAGTGAGCAAAGCAATCAAGAAAACAGTTGGCAGAATTAAAAAGCTTGAAATCCAGGGAAGCAGCAGAGTAAGAAAGGCAGTTGTAAGCGCGCTGAAGGAAAGCGTGCTTGAGAGCCGCGCAAAAACAATCGCTGGCTTCCGCGGGGAACTCAAAAAGAACGCTTTTGAGCTGATTAAAGCCCGCGTTACAGAACCAGAGGCAAGGACTGCCGTAAGAATTATTTTAAAGGCCGGGTCCCTTGAAACGCAGAAACTGCAGGAGCTGAAGGACTCGGTTGTTGAGGCAGCTGAAAAGTATGAGCTTAACAGGAAGAAGGCAATGGAGACAATTTCGGAGTACGGGGCAAACATGATTGAGAAGGGAGACGTAATCTTTACGCACTGCCACTCGCACACTGTTGAGGGAATCCTTGTAAGGGCCAGAAGGAAGATTGACTACGTTATTGCCACGGAAACAAGGCCAAAGTTTCAGGGCAGGATTACCGCAACAAACCTGAGCAGGGCAGGAATTGAGGTAAAGCACATTGTGGACAGTGCGGGATACAAGTTTCTGGAGGAGGCGGACAAATTCTTCACCGGCTGCGACGCAGTCCTGATTGACGGAAGCGTTGTGAACAAGATTGGAACGGCGCAGATTTCGCTGGCCGCCTGGCGGTACAACACACCGCACTACGTTGCAACCTCCTCCCACTGCTTTGAGCCGGTGACATACTTTGGCTTTCCGGAGGAAATTGAGGAAAGGCCCACCTCAGAGGTGTGGGAGAAAAGGCTGAAGAACGTTAAGATTAGGAACCCGGCCTTTGACATTACGGAGCAGGAGTACATTCAGTCAATTGTAACCGAGCTGGGGGTTTTTCCGCCCACCATGTTTGCAATGGAAATGGCCAGGCAGCTTGAGCTGTCCAAGAGAAAGCAGGAATTCCTGAGCCTGCTGAAGATTTTGGGCAAGAAGTGAATCCCTACCATAGCTTTAAATATATTATTCAATTCAATATCTAGCGGGTTTGATTGGGTTTCAATTTAACCGATGTAATAAGCATTTCTGATTTTTCTCGCGGGGACCTTGACTTTATTCTCTCGGAAGCCGCAAAAATGGAGAAAATGCCTAGATCCAGGAAAAAAGGGCTTTTGGACGGAAAGGTTGTTGCCTCGCTGTTTTATGAACCGTCAACCAGAACAAGGCTTTCGTTTGAAACAGCAATCCAAAGCCTTGGCGGAACGGTAATAGGGTTTGCTGACGCAAAGGTTTCCTCCGCCAAAAAGGGAGAAAGCCTTTCAGACAGCATTGTAACTGTTTCAGGCTACGCTGACATGATTGTAATGAGGCACAGCATTGAGGGCTCGGCAAGGCGGGCGGCAGAGGTAAGCCCAAGCCCGATAATCAACGGAGGGGACGGGGCAAACCAGCATCCAACCCAAACGCTCTTAGACCTTTACACAATTCAAAAACAGTTTGGAAAGGTTGACGGAATAAAAATTGGCCTGCTGGGGGACCTAAAGTACGGGAGAACTGTTCACAGTTTAATGTA
>JAFCCZ010000072.1 GCA_017609945.1 Candidatus Iainarchaeum sp. | reverse complement strand
TTTTTCCCAAATGAGTTTTTTCGGTTTTTCATCCAGTGCGTCCAACTGTTTAACTATTACCGGGGAAAGTTTTACTGCAAAAGTCATTTGGATTCCTTGAAGTATTCTTCTGCGTCAATTAGCTTGCCGGACTTGAGGCTCTTCTCAATTACCTTGTCAATTAGCTCTATTTCCTTCTCTGAAAAGGATTCGTCAAAATCGCTTTTCTCAAAAATCTTTTCCCTCAAAGAGTCCAGAGCCAGTTCCTGCACATTCCTGTAGCCATAGCTCTCTGCAAAGCTTTCAGCAGAATTGAACAGATTCGAAGACATTTTAAGGTTGATCTGTTTGGTAGCCATAGATATCTATAGATATCGAAGGTTATTTAAAGGTTTTTGCCGCCGGAAAAACATTTTTGCTTAGGAAATAGTTTCAAGTACTTATTGCGCAAACTTCAGTTCTATTTGGATTTTGAGGGCCTTGCTGAGAATTTCCTGCATTGCCCCAATTTCCTTTTCAACCATTCTTTTGTCTCTGTGGTCAATCATTACCTTCAGTTCCTCGCTTTCCGGCTTGAAGACTTTGTTTACTGTGCTAATTCTTGCCCTTCCAAGAACCTGCTGAATCACTTCCCTTGGCGTTTTAAACAATTCAATTACCCTTACCTTTTTTCCAAGGGCTTTTTCCAGGGCCTTAACGTTCTTGCCCTCTTTTCCAATCAGCGCGCCAACGTTTCCCCTTGCAAAAATCAGGGCCATGCCGTTCAGCTCAAAAACCCTCTCAATCTCGGTTGCAATCAGAAACTTCTTGTCCTCAAGCTTTTCAACTGCCTTCATTACCTCAAAATCAAGCTCGCTTATCTGGCCTGCCTTCAGCTTTGCCGCGCAAATCATGCAAAGCTTTCCGCTGCGGACATCCTCCCTGCAAACAGGTCCTTTCACCAAAAACACCACTTATAAATAGTTAAAAAGAAAAGAATAAGAATTGAAGGGAAAAAACAAATCCTTCAAACTTACTTTACCAGCTTTATTTCAATTGCCGAAACCTTTAGGATGTTTCCTTCATCCGTGTTTATTTCCTCGGTGGCAATCTTTATGTCGTTGATCTTTGCGTCGGTCATGAACTTATTTTTCACAATTTCCGCAACGTCAACTGCTCTGCTGATTGCCTTGCCCCTTGCCTTTATCATGACGTGCGCTGAACCCTGGTTCATCTGCGTCACAACAGCAAGAACGTAACTCATGGTTCCCTTTTTTCCGACAAAAACCACGTTTTCCAGGTTTCTCTTTGCCTTCTGTTCTGCCATTAATTGCACCTCCGATCCATAGTTTTCTGTTCAATGAAAAAGCGGTAAACACTGAATTTTCCGCCTTAATTATAATGCCCCTGAAAAGGATTTAAACCATTCTGTTTGGAAAAAAAAGAATAAGAAATGGAATAACTGCCTTTATCGCAGGTATTCCATGGTATTCTGCCATACTCCGGGAGTTAATGCCGGGTCGTAGTTGAAGTAAATGCTTTTTCCTATAATCAAGCGCTTTTCCACGATTCCCGGAAAGTATGTTGGGAAGGCAACACTCTTAAGGTATGCGACCTCGTTTCCACGGGGCTTTACCTTGAATGTGTAAAGCCGCAATGGCGGGTATCTTGGGTCAGCCGGAGCGACCTCAATTCCCTCCATTATTTTGTGGTCAAAGTCTTCCCTGAAAAGCCTTGCGGTTACCGCTACTTGCAAGGTGCAGGTTGGCACATCGTTCAATGCCTTGTCGCACTCAACTGGGATTGTGTCCCCAAAGCTGGCCTTCCAGCCAACTACGTCGCTTGCAATCTCTGTTCCGGTAATTCCGCCACTCTGGTAGATTCCGGAGTCCATTATAGTAATCAGCTTTCCGCCGGTCCTGACGTAATTGTTCAGGGCCTCTCCGAGCTGCCTGCTAACGCTGTGCTCGTAGGCTGTGCCGCCAAGATGCTGGTCCAGAACAACAATGTTGTACTGTGCAAGCTGTTCCTCCGGCGAAACGTTCAGCGCAGCGGCCTCCTTTACCCTGTAGTTCACCAGGTCCTTGTCCTGGTCAAGCATAATAAGCATATCCGCAGAGGGCATTCCAATCACAAGCATTTGGATTGGCTCGGTCCCCCCAAGGAATGGAATATTAATTATGTCAAATTTGTGGGCCAAAAACACCGCAATAATGATAATAAGGATAAGCGGAATCAGTCCCTCTAAGTTTCTTGTAAGTTTTGATTTTATGCCCCCGCCATAGCCGTAGTCTCCGGCAGGCGCAGAACCAGCGTCACCCTCAGGATACATGCTTTATTCACCATCTCCAATTAATTTGTTAAGCTATATTATATTCTTCCCTTTTATTCTTTTTAAACCTTTCTTTTGCCAGAAAAGCTCGTAAAATTAAACGCTTTCATCATTTATAAGGTTTTCTCTAACCGAACAGTGCCCCGTAGTACATGTTCTCCAACGGCAAATAATAGAGGCCCTTGTCGAAGTCGTCAAGGCGTGGGTTTGCGTAAAGCTCTGGCGGCATTGCGTAGTAGATTACCCGTCCCCCAACTCCGGAGGTAACAATCATTGGGTTTGTTCGCCCGTAGTCCGTTCTCCTGCTGTCTGTTGGGTCGTCAATTATTAGGTTTGAGCCCATGTCAAGTGTTAAAACCTCTGTTGTGATGCCCCCTGGAATTGTCTGCACTATTGCAAAATCCTGGTCTTTGAAGACCCAGAGCTGCAGTTCGGCCGCGATTCCCCTTATTAGTGGGTGGTCCCTGCTTGGCTCTGGCTCAAGGTTTCCAACGTGAATCGGCCTTTCCTCAAAGCAAGTGTTGAACTGGCAGTAATTTCCCGCATAGTTGAGCGAGAGCAGCTGGTCAAAGGAAATCATTAGGTCGCCGTCCTTTCTTGCCCACGGCCCAATCGGAACGTTAAAATCTAAGACCACATCCTCTCCCTGCTGCCTCTCAAGCAGCTTGTTTACATCACTTGAGCTCCTGTCAATTGCGTGCAGGAATTCGTCCTTTACAAGCTTTCCGCCGACATAGCTTTCCCCGAGCTCTGTTCCGGCGTCCCCTGTCCACACAAGCCTTCCGCCTGTGTTGTAGTAATCAATAAACGCCCTGAGTGTTTTGGTGGGAATCTTTTTGGCCCGCTCAACAATCACAAGGTGGTAGGGGGTAAGGTTTCCGGTGTTAACGCGGTCAATGTGAAGGGTTTGCGCGTGCACTCCCAAAAGCTCTGGATTTGCAAGAAGTTCCTGCAGGCTGCAGCCCTCGTCGTTGCATCCGCCGATTGGGTTTCGCCCAGAATGCCCCAGTACACGTTGCACCAGCCTGGAACAGTATTGCATTGCATTACCCCTGTCCATGTGAGCAGTCCGAGCAGGATTCCAAGCAGGGCAAGCAGCACGCCAATGTGCATTAGGTCGTTCATTATCTTTCTTGCGTCAACCATTCCAAACAACTCAAAAACTATTAATCTATTAGTTTTTTCATATTTAAAACACTTGCTCTGGCCAATCAATAGCTTTAAAAAAGCTCACAGGCCAAATTTCTTGGGTAATACCATGGTTAAATTGAGAAGAGGGCCTGCGGTAACCGGGCCAAGCAGCAGTATTGGAATAATGCGCTTTTTTGACGCAGACACCTCAGGCCCGAAGTTTTCCCCAGAGTTCCTTATAGGCCTTTCTGTAGTGGTAATTATAGTAGTTTTGGGCGCAAAAGTTGTTTTCGGGTTTTAGTCAACTATTTCTGTTTCAATCCTGTCCAAATCGCAGAAATCGGAGTGAAAGTTGTAGGCCCCTGCGTTCAGGAAAACAATTTCCTCCCCCACTTTTGGTTCGCGCAGATAAACCCTGTACCTGAACAAATCCATTGAGCAGGGTGTGGCTCCCTTTATCACATATGGCTTGCCGTCTCCCCTGGAGAGCTCTCCTTCCACAAGCAGTTTGACCGGCACCATTAGGGCGTCAAGGTTGGTGTTGTAAACCGAAGCGTTTACAATAATGCTGTTTTCGTGAATCCCAATAATTGTTGTGACAAGCTTGGTTGGCGGTCCTGAAATAAAGCGGCCTGGCTCAATTATCAGCCTTATGCCTTTTTTGTTCAGCCATTCCCTGAACTCCCTTATTTTTTTGAATATTCCCGGCAGGATCTTTTTGTTGGTGTTGGCGTAATCTACCGGAATGCCGCCTCCAATGTCAACCAGGTCAATCATTTTCAGCGTGTCCTGCTCCAGGATGTTTGAGACCGCGTACTGCAGGTCCCACTCGCTCATATTCTGTGTTTTTCTGTGAAAGTGAATTCCAAGCTCTCTAATTTTTGGCCCCAACTTTTTATCCGCCCTAATCTGCCTGATCCTTTTGTTCACCGCCGCTGAACCCATTCCGAACACAAAGTATCTCTCAGTCTTCAGCGTTCGCTCCCTCAGCTTTGCTCTGAGCAGGAGTGAAACTTTGGCATCGCTTTCCCCAAGGAAACCGAGAAAAGTGTCCAAATCGGGTTCGTTGTCAACAATAAAGTGGCTTATTCCCTGGCCAAGCAGTTCCCCCATCTCTTCCTTTGACCAGGCCTGGGCAATGAAGATAACCCTTGATTTGTCCTTCACGTGCTTTAGCTCGTTTGCAAAGTGAACGCTGAACATGGCGTTTGTTCCCTCTTCCAAAATCCCTGTTACGGTCTGGTTGGTTTTGGAGCTGTATGAAACGATGTCCGCTAGTCCGCTCACTCTCTCAAACTGCTCTGAGACCTTTGATTTTGAAACCACAAACTTTGGTTTCTTCATTTTTCCGGCCCCTGTTTTTTCAGCAGTCCCTCTTCCTCCAGCTGCTCAAACGCCTTGACCATTACAAGCGGGAATATTATTGTTACGTCCCCTATCACTGTTGCTATGTCGCTCTCGTCCTTTACCTTTCCCCAGGATTTTGCTTCGCTGGTGGTTGCCCCAGACATGCTTCCGGAAGTCTTGTGCGCGGTGGTCATGTACACTGCATAATCTGCGCCACCATTCAGCAGCGTGCAAAGTATTGCGTGGTGTTTTGAAATGCTTCCGCCCAGCGCAATTACCCCCTTTTTCTCGTCGCGGCTTGTAACAAACAGGATGTTTCCAAAGTCTTTTACCACGTCAACCACAAAGTCCTGGTGGTCCTGCTGGAACATGTGCAGGTGGAATCCAAAGGCCCCGTCGGTTATTGCCGGGCAGAAGATTGGCACGTTGTTTTTGGCCGCCTGAAACAGGATAGAATTTCTATCGTCTAACCCAAGTCCGATTTCGCGGAGAATTTCCGAAACAGCCCAGCGCTTTTTCTTCCTATAGAGCTTACTTAACTGCTGTGCTGTCCAGTTTTCAATCGCCATATAGCTCTCGTTTTTAATGAACAGGTTTCCAACCCTGTTTACGCCCTGCTCGTGCAGTTCCACGTCGTCCGCTTCAAATCTTCCAATTTCAAACTTTTCACCCGTTGCCTTCATTATGTCCTCTTCAAGGCCTCCAACGGTTGTTACAATAACGTCAGCCATCCCAAGCTTTATTATTTGGGCAAAGAACCCCCTCAGGCCGGAGGTAACCATATTGGAGGTAAAGGTGAGAAAAATCTTTGCGTTGTTTTTCTTCATCTTCACTATTGCCTCTGAGGCCCTCGCAAGCTCAATGCTCTGGAACCCGAGTTGCTGGAAGTCACTAACCATTTCCTTTACGGTCATGCCCTTTTTCCATTGAAAGTCCTTTACTTTTTCCATAAAATTCCACCCTCTGGCGAGTGCGTTCTTGCGGCTCTCCAAAAAATAGTTAAATTAATTCAGTTTGGGGGCCGAAGCTTTAACATGAAATAATTGGCCCGGAAACAGTATTTAAAGCCTTCACTAGGGCCTTAATTCAATTGAGAACTCCCTTTCAAGCAGCTTCTCCATTTTCCCGCCTTTGGAGATTTCCATTTTTGTGTTGGTGCTTCCCTCAATTTCCTTTTGGTATTTCTTCAGGAACCCCTCGTCACTGCTTCCAATAGCCATCTTAACCTTTTGCTGCGGCACGAGCTTTGCCCGCTTTCGCATGTCCTGAATCCTGCGCCTTAGCTCCATTAGTTCCCACTGCTCTTTCATTTCCTTGTCCGCGCCCGTGTTCAGCAGAACTGTGCGGCCTTCAAATTCCTTCTCCACAAAGCTTCCCTTTGGCTTTGAGGTTACTTCGCTGGCCTTTTGCACATTGCACATTTTGGCAAGAATTCCCTTCACCTTTGCAAGCTCTTTGCCGGTTTTTGTCTGCGCAACCACTTCCCTTAGCGGCCACCGCAGCCTGAGCTTTTCCTGCTCTCTCAGGGAGAGGGCTGTCTGCGCCAAGTGCTTGCACAGTTCCATTTCCTTTTCAAGCCCTTTGTCAACAAGTTTTTTGTCAGCCTTCGGCAGCTCAAGCAGGTGCACTGACTCGGCCATTTTTCCCTGCTTCATGCCCTGGTAAAGGTATTCTGAGAGGTGCGGCGTAATTGGCGCCATGAGCTTCGCAAGCGTGAAGAGTGCCTGGCTCAATGTTTCTGAAACCGCCTGCCCTGAATCGGTTCCAACTCTTGCCCTCACTAGCTTTATGTAGGTCCTACTTAATTCTTCCACCACAAAATAATCTATTGCAGAGCAGGCCTTGAAGAACTCATAGTTCTCAAAGTGCGAATTCACCTCCGCAACCAGCGAGTTGAGCTTGCTTAGCAGCCACTTGTCCTCTGCCTCACGCTTCGCCCCGCTCGTTTTTTTAGGGTTGAGTTCAAGGTAAAGGTTTGTGTAGTTGAAGCTGTTCCAGAGGGTGTTGAAGAACCTTGAAATGTCCTTGAATGCGTCCCAGCTGAAAGCTATGTCCTGGCCGCGCGACTGGCTTGCAAGGTAAAATCTGAGGAAGTCCCTGTTGTACTTTTCAATTACCTCTTTTGGGGTTACAATATTTCCCCTGCTCTTGCTCATCTTCACCTTGTGCAGGTCGGTTATCATACCGTGCACCATAATTGTTTCAAACGGCTTCTTGTCAAAGGCAATTGTGGACAGAATCAATTCTGAGTTCCACCAGCCCCTGAACTGGTCTGTTCCCTCAAGGTTTAGCGAGGCAGGCCAGAACTTTTTGAAGTTCTTGGTTTTGCCAGGGTATCCCAGCGCGGCCCAGCTGCTTACCCCTGCATCAAACCACACATCCAGAACCTCTGGAATGCGCTTCATTTTTCCAGAGCACTTGCATCTCAGTTCAATTTTGTCAATTCCAGGCTTGTGCATTTCCACTTTGCTTACGCCGGATTCTTTCCTGAGTTCGTTAATTGTTCCAATTACCTTTATTTCCTCGCACTTCTCGCACTTCCAGATGGGAAGGGGCGTTCCCCAGTATCTTGCCCTTGAAATCGGCCAGTCCCCGAGCTGCTGCAGCCAGTCGTCCATTCTGCCCTGCATGTAATCGGGCACCCACACAGTCTTCTTGTTGAACGCAAGAAGCTTCTTTTGGATTGCACTTATTTTGAAGAACCATTGCGGAACGGAAATCATGAGAAGCGGGCTCTTGCACCTCCAGCAGACCGGGTAGTCGTGCGTGTAAGGGTGCTTGTAAACAAGCGCACCATCCTTCTCCAAATCCTCAATTATTTCAGTGTCAACCACGCGGGCTTTTTTTCCCGCATACTTTCCACCCTCCTTTGTAAACGAGCCGTCGATTTCAACAGGGCTGAATACTGGTAGGCCTGCCTTGGTCCCGGCATCGTAGTCCTCTTTTCCCTGGCCTGGCGAGCTGTGGACAAGGCCAGTGCCCTCTTCAAGGTTTACATAGCGGTCGCTCAAAATAACGCGATAAGCGTTCTTGAGCTCCGGGGTCTTGAGGTGCTTGGACAATGGGTTAGTGTATTTCAAATTCTCAAGTTCCTTTCCCTTCACAGTCTTTTCAATTGAGAAGCCGGCCTCAATGGCATCCATTAACCCTTGCACTTTTTCCTTTGCAACAACCCAGGTTTCCCCGTTGCTCATTTTCACAAAAGAATAGTCAAACTTTGGGTGCGCCATTATGCCGGTGTTGCCAGGCAAGGTCCAGG
>JAFCCZ010000071.1 GCA_017609945.1 Candidatus Iainarchaeum sp. | reverse complement strand
CTGCTTTTCAACCTGCTCAACGGTCTTGTTGTCGGCAAACAAGCTAATTACAATGTGTGAGAGGCCAGGCTTGTCTGTTTTGCCCACAATAATTGAATCAATGTTAAAGCCGCGCCTTGCAAAAAGACCACAAAGCTTTGACATCACACCAGGGTGATCGTCCACAAGTATCCCAATTATGTGCCTGCTCTCAACCTTTTTTCCGTTCTTTGCCTCAATCATTTCACTCACCTAAAAAGCTTTCCCCTTTCCTTGACACAACCGCCAAACATGTCAGTGTTGTCTGCGCCGGCCGGGAACATTGGTAGGATATTTGCCTCCTCCTGGGTAATTACATCAATCACAACCGTTGAATCGGCCTTGTAGGCGCGGTCAAAGGCCTCGGCTATTTCGGAATCCCTTTCGACCGTGATTCCCTCAAGGCCGTATGCTTCGGCAACCTTTGCAAAGTCAGGCGTTCTCTTCAGCTGCACGCCGCTGTAGCGCTTGTCAAAGAAGATCTCCATCCACTGCCTAACCATTCCAAGGTAAGCGTTGTTCATTATTACCGGAATAACCTTAATGTTTTCCTCCTTGCAGGTGGCAAGCTCTTGGATAACCATTGCAAAAGAGCCGTCCCCATCAATGTCAAATACCTGAAAGTCCGGAGCGGCAACCTTTGCCCCAATAGCTGCAGGAAAACCGTAACCCATTGTTCCCGCGCCACCACTTGAGAGAAAAGTGCGCGGCTTTTCCCTTTTCACGAAATGCCCGGCAAACATTTGGTGCTGGCCTGTTCCGGTTACAAGAATGTCTTCCTTTTTGAGAATCCGGTTAAACTCAAACATTATCTTCCTGGGATCAAGCGGGCTGCCTGCAACGTCAATCCCGCAGTCGCACTCCTTTATGAACCGCTTAAGCTTCTCAGACCATTGCTTGTGCTTTCCTGTCTTGGATTCAATAACCTGAATCAACTGGGCAAGAACCCTTTTGGCGTCTCCAACAATCGGCAAATCAATTTTAACGTTCTTTCCGATTTCAGCGCTGTCAATGTCAATGTGGATAATCTTTGCGCCAGAGGCAAAGGTTTTGAGGTCGCCGGTAATGCGGTCGCTGAACCGGCACCCAATGTTCAGTATCAAATCTGCGTTTGCAATCGCATAGTTTGCAACCTTCCTTCCGTGCATCCCCAGCATGCCAAGGCAGAGCGGATGGGATTCGAGAAAACAGCTTTTTCCCATAAATGTCGTTGTGACAGGGATTTTTAGCATTTCAACCAGCTTGCTTAGTTCCGGCGAGGACCCTGAAATAAGGATTCCACCGCCCGCAAGAATTACGGGGCGCTCGGCCTTGAGAATCATTTCGGCCGCCTTCTTTATCTGTTGCGGATGACCCTCAAAAACCGGCTTGAAGCCGGCAATCTTGAAGTTGTTGATCTCCTTTGTTACCTCCTTTGTCTGGCAGTCTTTGGGAAGGTCTATGTAGACAGGCCCGGGTCTCCCCCCCTGAGCAATTATGAAAGCCTTTTTGATCTTTGTGCGGATTGTGTTCGGGTCGCGGATCTGAAAATTATGCTTTGTGATTGGCATTGTAATGCCCATCATATCAGACTCCTGGAAAGCGTCGTTTCCAAGAAGCGAGGTTGGAACGTTTCCAGCAAGAGCAATCATTGGGACTGAGTCCATGTAGGCAGTCATTATACCTGTAACAAGGTTTGTGGCGCCTGGGCCCGAGGTGGCAAGGCAAACACCTGCCTTTCCGGCAACTTTTGCATAGCCGTCGGCTGCGTGCGCTGCCCCCTGCTCGTGCCTAACCAAAATGTGCCTGAGGTCTTCCTTAAAGTCAAGGAACTTGTCGTAGAGAGGCATTACTGCCCCGCCTGGGAAGCCAAAGATGTGCTCAACCTTTTCCTCAAGCAGTGCCCTGATTATTGCCTCGCTTCCGTTCACTTTTCAACAGCCCCCTCTTTTGCCAGCGCTTTGTTAATTCCCTTGATTAGGGCATTGGCACTGGCCATTATAACGTCCTCATTAATGGCTTCAGCGGTATGAACTTTTCCGCTGCCGTTTGCAACCTTTACCACAACATCGGCCAGCGCATCAGTTCCGCCGGTAATTGCCTTAAGGTTGTATTCCTTCAGTGAAACCTTTGTCGGAACCACTGACTGCAGTGCACTGGATACCGCGTCAACCGGCCCAACACCTGTTCCCTCAGCCTCAACTGGCTTTCCGTCAATTAAGAGTGAAAGGTAAGCTGTTGGCGTGGTCTTGTTGCCTGCCTCAATCCTGAGCTCGTTGAGAACAATGCGTTTTTCCTCTTTCCTAAGCTGGTTTGTGACGTCCTCTGCAATCGCAACAATGTCCTCGTCAAGAACTGTTTTCTGCTTGTCAGCAAGCTCCTTGATTTTTGCGGTAACCTGCTGCAATTGTTTCTCGTCAAGCTCAAAACCCATCTCCTCAAGCACCTGCTTTGTAGCGTGCCTGCCTGAATGCTTTCCGAGAACAAACGCAATTTTCTTCCCAATCAGCTCAGGGCACATTATCTCATAAGTTTGCCTGTTTGCAAGCAGGCCGTGCTGGTGAATTCCGGCCTCGTGCGCAAAAGCATTCTCTCCAACAATCGCCTTGTTCCTCTGAACAGAGATACCGGTGAAGTTGCTGGCCATCTGGCTTGTCGGGAAAATTTCCTTCAAGTTTATGTCTGTCCCTGCGTCAAAGAAGGACTTTCTCGTTTCAAGGCTCATCACTATTTCCTCAAGGGAAGCGTTTCCAGCGCGCTCACCAATGCCATTAACAGTGCACTCTATTTGGGTGGCGCCGTTCTTTATTGCTTCAAGGCTGTTTGCCACCGCCAGCCCAAGATCGTTGTGGCAGTGAACGCTGATTGCAACGTTCTCAATTCCCTGAACGTTTTCCCTGACCGAGGCAATAAGCTGGCCAAATTCTGACGGCTGGGCATAACCAACTGTATCAGGGATGTTGAGGGTTGTTGCGCCCTCCTTTATTACTGCCTCCAGCACTTGGAAAACAAATTCAGGGTCTGAGCGCGTTGCGTCCATTGGAGAAAACTCAACGTCATTGCAGTAGCTTTTGGCAAGTTTTACAGCTGTAACGCTCATCTCAAGAGCGTCCTTTCTGGTTTTCTTGAATTGCTCTTTAATGTGAATATCGGAGGTGGACATGAATGTGTGAATTCTTGGCTTTTTAGCGTTCTGGACGGCTTCCCAGGCGCGGTCAATGTCCTTGTCTATTGCGCGAGCAAGCCCTGCAATAACCGGGCCCTTAATTGTTTCAGAAATCTCTTTAACGGCCCTGAAATCGTCATCGCTTGCAATCGGAAAGCCTGCCTCAATAACGTCAACCCCGAGCTTCTCAAGCTGTTTTGCCAAAAGCATCTTCTCACGGTGGCGCATGGTCGCGCCAGGGCTCTGCTCTCCGTCGCGAAGAGTTGTGTCAAAAATCTTAATTTTCCTCATCCAAACACCTTAAACCTAAAGACTTCTAAGCTTTTCAAAACCGCACTTCCCAAAAAATTATTATGGCTAGGAAGTGCTTATCCTAGCAATACAAGAAGCAGAACCAAAAGGGTCTCTAGGCAAATCAAACTCTTGGCGCCGAGAATTTCCGTCTGCTTCATGTTAAACACTTCAAAAGATAATAATTATACCACTTAAGGAGTTTAAAAAGTTTTCTGTTTTGGTACATGACAGTCACTTCACAAAATCAAGCCATTTCTCATACTCTGGGGATCTACCGTGAATTGAATCATAGTATTTTGCCTGAAGCTTTTTGGTCAGTGGCCCTGGCTTGCCCTCGCCAATCTGCTTTCCGTCAACCTCCCTGATTGGGGTTACCTCTGCCGCGGTTCCCGTTAGGAAGGCCTCGTCTGCCGCAAAAAGCTTGTCCTTGTTGAAAAGCCTTTCCTCAACCTTTACCTCAAAGTCAAGGGCAATCTGCATTATGCTGTCGCGCGTAATTCCCTTCAGGGTGTTATCGGTTGGCGGCGTAATCAGGACATTGTCCTTTGCAATGAAAAGGTTTTCTCCGGTGCACTCGGCAATATTTCCGTTAATGTCAAGCAGAATTGCCTCCTCAAACCCCGCCTCAACGGCCTCAACCTTTGCAAGAATGCTGTTAACGTAATTGCCAGTAACCTTGGCATTGGTTGGCATGACATTGGTCGGGGGCCTGATCCAAGGACTTATCTTCATGCGGATTCCGTTCTTTATGCCCTCTTCCCCCAAATAAGCGCCCCAGGACCAGACGGCAATTGAAACGTCAACCTTTGCCCCAATCGGGTTAAGGCCCATCTGGCCATAACCATAATATGCAATTGGGCGGATGTAACACTCTTTGAGTTCATTTTTGGAAATAAGTTTGAGTGTGACATCGTAAAGCTCCTGCCGCTTGAACGGAATCTTCAAGCCAAAGACCTCGGCAGAGTAGAAAAGCCTCTTCATGTGGTCCTTCAGCCTGAAAACAGCCGGCCCCTTCTCGGTTTCGTAACAGCGGATTCCCTCAAAGACCCCGGAGCCATAATGCAAAGCATGTGAGAGAACGTGAACCTTTGCCTCCGGCCACTTGACAAATTCTCCGTTAAGCCAAATCCACTCAACCTCTTCCAAAGAAACACCCTTAGAATTTAAACAAATGCTTACTAAATTCAAGCACTCTATTGTTTTTAATTATAATTCCCTCGGCCTTAAGAAGCCCTGCTTTTGCCCTCGCTCCCCCAGAATAGCCTCCAAGCTGGCCGCTGCTTTTCACCACTCGGTGGCAGGGAACGCGCGGGGC
>JAFCCZ010000070.1 GCA_017609945.1 Candidatus Iainarchaeum sp. | reverse complement strand
TGTGGCCAAGCTATATGTTCCAGTCCGCAATAGACGACCACGAAATGGGAGTTACACTTATCCTGCGGGGGCAAGAGCACTCGCAAAACCAGACAAAGCAGGAATTCCTTTACAACTACTTTGGCTGGACCTATCCCCACAGCTTTCACTTTGGCAGAATAAAGCTTGGTGAAACCATTCTCAGCACAAGCAAGATATCAAAGGGAATTGAGGAAGGACTTTATTCGGGATGGGATGACCCAAGGCTTGGCACAATTTGCGCCTTGAGAAGGCGGGGCTTTCAGGCAACTGCCTTGAGGCAGGCAATCCTTGAAGTTGGAGTCAAAAGCTCTGACGCAAGCATTGACCTGAAAAAGCTTGCTGACCTGAACAAAGATGCAGTTGGGGACGTGGGAAGGATTGCGTTCTTTGAGAACCCGATTCAGTTAGACGTTTCCTACGCAAAGAAAGCGGTTGTTGAGGTTAACGGGCAAGAGTTTGAACTGGCTGAGGGAAACCAGAAATTTGTGGTTGACGGAAACGCAGTTGGGAAATTCAAGGCAGGTAGTGTTTTCAGGCTGAGAAATGCCTACAACGTTAAGATCACTAAAAGGGACCCTTTGCAGGTTTTTGCCGATTTCGTGGGAGAGACCCAGACTGGGAAGCCAATTCTGCAGTGGGCCTTGCGCGGGGTTGACGTTGAGATTGTAATGCCTGACAACAGCAAAAAGGCGGGGCTGGCCGGAGAAGAGCTCGGGAAAGCAAAAAAGGACAGCATTGTTTTCCTTGACAAGTTTGGCTTCTGCAGGGTTGACTCAGTTGGAAAAAAGACCGTGCTATGGTTTGCGCACGCCTAAAAACAACCTTTTTAAACATTCCCAGGGGCAATTATTTTAAGGAAAAAATTCTTTTTTTCGCCGATGACGATGAAGAAGCCCAGAGGGTTTCTAAGGAGGTGCTGAAATGGCGGAATTCGTAAAGTTTGAAGTTCCAGACAAGTTAATTGAAGACCAGCTTTCATTTCTTGAGAAGGTAAAAAAGAAGGGAAAGGTAAGAATTGGCGTAAACGAGGTCACAAAGGCCGTTGAACGGGGCACTGCAAAGATTGTGCTGATTGCAATGGACGTTGATCCGGCAGAGATAGTAATGCATCTGCCACTGATTTGCGGTGAGAAGAACGTGCCATTCAGCTACGTTAAAACCAAGAAGGATCTTGGAGACAAGGTTGGAATTGGCGTTGGAACGGCAGCAATTGCAGTAGTTGAAGAGGGCGAAGCCAAAAAGGAGCTGCAGGAAATATCCAAAAAGTTGGCTGAGCTCAAAAAATAAACGGAATGGTTTGAATGGAACAAGGTACACCGGCTGAAATAGTTGAGATCATAAAGAGAACAGGAGTGCACGGAGAAATCGTGCAGGTTCTGTGCAAGATACTTGAGGGCCGCGACCAGGGAAGGGTTAAAAGGCGGAACATAAAGGGAAACACCCAAATTGGAGACGTAGTTATTCTGCTCAGCACAGAGAGAGAGGCAAAGGAGCTCAAGACAAGGTGATTTGATGGCAAAATGTTCTTTCTGTGAAAAGCAATTAATGAAGGGAACAGGCATGCTGTTCGTGAAAAAGGACGGCACAGCATTCTTCTTCTGCTCCAGCAAGTGCCAGAAGAACTCCCTAAAGCTCAAAAGAAGCCCTTACGCTGCCAAGTGGACAGGCACATACCAGAAGGAAAAGCAGGCCGACAAAAAGGCGGCACAAAAAAGCGGCAAGGCAAGGAAAAGGCGCACAAAAAGAACGCGCAAGAAAAAGAAGAAGAAAAGGTGATTGGGGTGGAGCAGACTCTTGTGATAGTAAAGCCTGACGCAGTAAACAGAGGTCTTGTAGGGGAAATAGTAAAGCGCTTTGAAAATAAGGGACTGCAAATAGTTGCAATGAAAATGCTTGAACTTCAGTCTTATACCCTGAAAGAGCACTATGCGCACCACCAGGACAAGGAGTTCTTTGCAGAGCTAATCGGGTTCATGTCAAGCATCCCGTCAATTGCAATGATTTTGCAGGGAAAAGAGGCCATAACCGTGGTGAGAAAAATGGTTGGTTCCACGCAGGGCAGGGAAGCTGCGCCTGGAACCCTGAGGGGAGACTACAGCGTAAGCAACCAGAGCAACATAGTGCACGCTTCAGAGGACAAAAAGGCCGCTGAGGTGGAAATCAAAAGGTTCTTCAAAAAAGAGGAAATTTACAACTACCAAAAAATGAACTTTGACTGGATTTACAGCAAAGACGAAAAATATCTCAAAAAATGAGGCGCATTGCTTGAAGGTTCTTGTGAAAAAACTGGACGATGGCGTTAAAATGCCCAGCTATGCGCACGACGGAGACTCTGGAGTGGATTTGTACGCAAACCAGGAAGTTAAAATGGAGCCAGGGGCAATAGCGCTAGTTCCCACCGGAATAAAAATAGCTATTCCGCTTGGGTTTGAGGCGCAGGTGCGTCCAAAAAGCGGGCTTGCACTAAACCACGGAATAACAGTGCTTAACACGCCTGGCACAATAGACGCAGGATACCGGGGAGAAGTCGGGGTAATAGTTGTAAATCACGGAAAGAAAGCCTTTACAATTGAGAAGGGAAAAAAGATTGCACAAATGGTTTTCAACAAGGTTGAGAAAGCAGCGCTGGAAGAGGTTGAGGAGCTCAATGAAACAAGCAGGAACACAAGCGGTTTTGGTTCAACAGGACTTGAGTGAGGTAAGGAAAATGATTAGGCAGCCGATAATAACTGTTCTGGGTCACGTAGACCACGGCAAGACCAAGCTGCTTGACACAATCAGGGGAACTGCTATTGCGGAGAAAGAAGCCGGCGCGATTACACAGCACATTGGCGCAACAGAGGTGCCGCTGCGCGTGATTGATGAAATAGCTTCAGGGCTTCTGAAGAAGTACGGCTTTGACGTAAAAATTCCCGGCCTGCTCTTTATTGACACACCGGGGCACGAGGCCTTCACTTCCCTAAGGGAGAGAGGCGGAAGCATTGCAGACCTTGCAGTTCTCGTAGTTGACATAACCCAAGGGTTTCAACCGCAGACAATTGAGGCAATTAACATACTTAAATCGCTTAAAACGTCGTTCATTGTTGCCGCAAACAAGATTGATCTGTTGCACGAGTGGAATTCAAAGGACGGAGAATTCAGCGCAAACCTGCTGCAGCAGGACCAGAGGGCAAAAGAGGCCCTGGACGAAAAGATTTATGTACTTGTTGGAAAGCTATTTGAATTCGGTTTCCAGAGCGAAAGGTTTGACAGGTGCAATGATTTCACAAAGCAAATCCCAATAGTGCCAATGAGTGCAAAAACCGGGGAAGGGATTCCTGAACTGCTGATGCTTCTTTCAGGATTGAGCCAAAAATTCCTGCATGGCAAGCTTGAAGCGCACGAAAGCGAAGCAGGCAAGGGCACGATAATTGAAATAAGGGAGGAAAAGGGTTTGGGAAAAACTATTGATGTAATACTCTACGAAGGAATGATTAAGGTAAACCAGGAAATTGTGCTGGGTGGAAAGCAGGGCGTAATTAAAACAAAGGTAAGGGCTCTGCTTAAGCCAAAGCCACTGAGGGAAATCAGGGAATCGGGCGACAAGTTCAATTCGGTAAAGGAAGTGTATGCCGCAAGCGGTGTGAAGATTGCCGCGCCAGGTCTTGACAACGCGCTGTCTGGCGCGCCAATTGCAGTTGTTAAAACTGGCGAAGAAGAGAAGGCAATAGAGCAGGAAATGGCAAGCATTAGAATTAAAACGGAGACTGTGGGGGCCGTGCTAAAGGCAGACACCCTTGGAGCACTTGAGGCGCTGACATTGCTACTCAGAAAAGAAGGGCTTGACACAAAAAAGGCGGACATTGGGAATATTACAAAAAACGACATTGCGGAGGCAGACAGCGTAAAATCAAAAGACCCGCTAAAGGGGGTAATCTTTGGGTTCAATGTAAAGGAAGAGGAAGGAGTACTTGAAGATGCAAAGAAACGGGGAATAAAGCTTTTTTCAGGAAACGTTGTTTACAAACTCTTGGAGGATTACTCTGCCTGGGTTGAGGAAAAGCGGGAAAGCAAGAAAAAGGAAAAGCTTGCCGAGCTTACCCTGCCAGTAAAGATGAGGTTTCTCCGCAACTGTGTTTTCAGGAACTCAAAGCCAGCCGTAATCGGAGTAAAGGTTCTTGAGGGAAAGATAAGGCAGGGAGCAAAGGTCATGAACGAGGAAGGAAAGGTAATTGGAAAGATTGAGGCAATTCAAAGCAAGAACGAGAGCATAAAGCAGGCAGTTAAAGGAGAAGAGGTTGCAATTAGCATTAGTGGTGCGATTGTTGGAAGAACAATCGAAGAAAACGACGTGCTTCTTTCATCCATCCCGCAAAAGCAGTTTCCTCAGTTTGCAGAAATTGAGGATACGCTGAATGTTGGTGAAAAAGAACTTTTGAACGAAATAAAGGAAATTGTTGAAAAAAGAAAGGAGGCTGAGGAAGAATGAACATAGTGGTTTCAGACCCTAAAAGCGGAAAAGCTTTTACCAAAAAGACAGAGGAAGCCGTTTTCCTAAACCGCGTTATAGGGGAGGAAGTGGACCTAGGCGTTATAGGCATGCCCGGCTTCAATGCCAAGATTGCCGGCGGAAGCGACAAGCAGGGATTCCCAATGAAAAAGAGTCTTGATGGCCTTGGGCGAAAAAAGCTTTTGCTCAAGAAAGGGGTTGGCTTCAAAACAAAGCGCAAGGGCGAAAGGAAAAGGAGAAGTGTTAGGGGCAACACAGTAAGCCCGGAAACAATGCAGCTTAACATCGTTATCACAAAAGAAAAAAAAAAAAAGTTTGAAGATTTT
>JAFCCZ010000069.1 GCA_017609945.1 Candidatus Iainarchaeum sp. | reverse complement strand
CAAACAAGATTCTCAACGAGATGGCCGACAAGTATGACCAGATCATGTTCAAGCTTAAAACAGAGAGGATTTCAGAGAATGGAACCCCCTTAACTACAACCCCCCAACCATATGACCTCTCTACTCAGGTATTGCCGGAACAGGACCAGATGATAGTTCATTTGGCCCAAACCCGTGGCCACGTTTCCGCCGAAGAGGTGAGGGCGGAACTTGGCTACAAGGGAAGCAACGCTGCTTCCCAGCGCTTAAACAAACTGTTTAAGGACGGGCATTTAAGAAAGGTTCAGTCCGGGAGGAAGGTATTGTATTTAGCAAGGAACTTGTAAACTCGTTTTACTCCCAACCCCCACCTCCTTAGCTAAATCAACCTTCCTCCATTAAATGCCCCCTCCTTTGCCTTCTGCCCTTTTCTTTCAAAAAGAAAAGTGCAAGTTGCCCAAAAGAAACTTAAACCAGGCCAATTTTGGGCCCCGGGCAAGGATTAAAAAGCTGGAAAGCGTTTGTTAAATCATGTTTGACCCTGCCTCAATTGACGCGGTTGCCCAGGTTGGCCTGACGATTTTCGGGCTAACCGCCCTTGTGCTGGTCGCAAAGAAGAACAAGTGGGGCTTTGTGATTGGATTGGTTTCACAGCCCTTCTGGATTACTACCAGCCTGATAAACCAGCAGTGGGGGGTCTTCGCAGTAAGCATTGCCTACAGCTTTATCTGGATTTTTGGAATATACGAATGGTTCTATAAGAAAGAGAAAAAACGGCAAAAATGACAGGCCATCCGAAGCAAACATTTATATTGCAGTTCCACTTTATTAGTTTCTGATTCAGATGGAGGAAGAAATCTACGAGGAGCCGGCGGGCGGGAAGATTCCCAAGCAGCGGATTGCAATAATTGCAGTGGTTGTGGTGCTTATTGCTGCGATTTACCTTTCAGGGGTTTGGAAAATTCCGTTTGAAGTGGCAACCCCAAAAATTCAGATGCTTATTATTGGGCAACCAAGTGATGGCCTGCTTACAGTGCTAAACCAGGACAACAGCCTTGTGAACTATACAGTTAAGGGTGCCAGCCAGCTGGATTTGAGCCCTGAGCAGAAGCTTGAAGAATACGACGTAATTGTTCTTGACCAGCATCTTGGCGGCACATTCTACGAGCACAGCGTAAGCAGACAGCTTGGAGAGGCACTGCAGAATTACGTTAGAACAGGCGGAAAGCTGGTTGTTGTAATGGATTCGGGAATTTACAGAAGCGGTTCCGAGGGAACAATTTCAAGCGACGTTGCAAACTGGGAGGCAAACTTTGCGGACTTGATTCCAGTTGATTGCGAAACAGGCGTTGACGGAATTGGGAGCTGCCAGAAGGCCGTGTTTACAAGCGGAAGAATTAAGAGAGTTGATCTCTCGCACAAAATAATGTCAGGAATTGAGATTGCTCCCTTAAACCCGACAATGCCCCCGTATTCACTAAAAAATTTTGATGTTAAAGAAACCGGGGAGGTTGTTGCAATCATTGAGGAAGAAGGGGCTTCCAAAACTTTCCCTGCAATAGTGGAGAAGAAAAAGCTTTTGGGAAAGGTAATCTACTTCAACTACGATCCGGCAATAACGCCCGGAATTTGGCAGAATACCCTGGAATATCTCAGGTAGAAGCAGCGGATTTTTTGGCTTAGGGCGAGTCTTCGGACAGTCCCTGCAGTGTCTTTCTGACCTCTGAAAGGATTTTTCTTCCCTTCTGGAGCTCTGAAAAGGCGGCCTTTGTTTCCTTGTCGGAGAAGGTCAGGTCAAATTCTCCGCCAGGTAGCCTTCTTACGCCAACGCTCTCACCGTACTTTCTCTGCAGCTCAAGCAAAAGCTCTTCCTCCCTGATCACGACATTGAGCTTTGCGTTGATAAAGTTTTTGATTTTGTTGAGTTCAAGAATGTGGTTTTTGATTTCAAGGTCAAGGTTTCTGCTTCCGTCAGAGTGCGGCCCAATCTCAAAGGGAACAGACTGCAGGCCGGCTCCCTCCACTGCCTTATTGAGCTCCTCCTTTCTTGCCTCAATGCCCTGGTAAATCTTTTCAAAGCGCGCGATTTCGGAGTCTGCCTTGCGCAAAAGAAGTTTTAGCTCCTCTTCCTGCCTCTTCAAATCCAAGTCCATAAAACCAATTACATAAAGGATGTTAAAGTTTAAATACCTTAACTGCGTTCTATTGTTTGAATGACCATCAACCTAAGCGGGAAGAAGTCTATTGTCGGAAGATCACCTCAGGACATTGAAAAGTACGGATTTGACGGGTCAGGATACATTGGCAAGGTTCTGATGTCAAAGGGTGAAAAGCCGGTTCTTGGGCGGAAAATCTTTATGGACATGACAAAACCCCACCTTGTTCTGGTGTGCGGCAAAAGAGGTGGCGGAAAATGCCTTGCTGGCGATACTCTTATGACTTTAGAAGACGGCCCTGTTAAAAAAATCAGTGAACTTGAGTTTGGCGGCAACAAAGTACTCGGGTTAGATCATTCCTCAAAGATCTCAAAACTGGAAAAGACGGAGTTCTATAAAAGAACTGTGAAAAAAACTCTTAAAGTAAAGCTCAGGAGCGGAAAAGAAATTGAATTAACTCCGGAACACCCTTTGCTTACTGTCGAGGGGTGGAAGCCGGCTGAAGAGCTAAAGCCAGGTTCAAGAATTGCTACCCCAAGAAAACAACCTGTTTTTGGAAATGGGTTCCTGCGGGAAAGCGAGGTTAAGCTTTTGGCGTATTTGATTGCAGAAGGCCATACAACTAAAAATAAGGTTTGGTTTAGTAACCAAGATTCTTCAATCATAAACGATTTCAAAAACAGCGTGAAAGATTTTGACAAGAGGCTAAGCGTTAAGTTAAGCTCTGAAAACAATTACCGCGTTGTAAACAAAGGGTTTAAGCGTGAAATATCCAACGACGTGAGAAAGAACGGAAAGTTTTCAGCGGGAGTGAGATTCAACAAGCAGAACGCCATGAAAAAGTGGCTTGAAGAGATTGGATGCTATGGGAAAAAAGCTGCAGAGAAAAACATTCCGCAAGAAGTTTTTAGGCTGCCAAAACCAAAGCTTGCGCTGTTCTTGAACAGGTTTTTCAGCTGTGATGGGACAATTTATTTTGACACTAATACTAACAGCTGGCGGGCATCGGCTTCATCTGCCTCTGAAGAACTGGCAAGGCAACTGCAGCACTTGCTCTCAAGGTTTGAAGTGATTTCAACATTAAGAAAGAAGAACATTTTGCTCAACAATAATAAACATACTGCATTTGAACTGGAACTAAAAGGCAGAAATGTAAAAACTTTCCTATTGGAAATCGGTTTCTTTGGAGAAAAAGAGATAAAGCAAAAAAGAGCCTTACAAGATTTAAAAAATAAAAACCATAACCCTAATTTGGACACTGTTCCAAAAGAAATTTGGGAACTTTACAGGCCCAAAAACTGGGCTTTTGTTGGAAGGCAAATGGGATATTCCCATCCAAAAGCGCTGAGGGAAAGCACAAGGTATTCCCCTTCACGGCAAAAGCTGTTGCAAATAGCCAGAGCGGATGGGAACGAACTCATTGCTCAACTTGCAGAATCCGACATTTACTGGGATATGGTAAAAGAAGTAAATGAAATTTGCGGGGAAAAAGAAGTTTATGATATTGTTGTTCCAGGGGGGCACAATTTTGTGGCAAACGATGTCATAGTGCACAACTCTTATACGATGGCTGTTATGCTTGAAGAGTTTGCCAGGCTTCCTTTCAGTGTGAAGAACAGGATCTCTGTAATAGTCATTGACACGGTCGGGATTTTCTGGAGCCTCAAGTTTCCTGACAGAAGGAATCCGGAAGAGCTGGCGGACTGGGACCTAAAGCCAAGCGAAAGCGAGGTAAGGGTGCTTGTTCCAAAGGGAAAGCTGGATTTTTACACTGAAAAGGGCCTGCCGGTGGACGGCGCGCTTACGTTGAAGGCTGCAGAGCTTGACTCAGTTGAGTGGATGGCGCTGTTTAAGCTGACCTGGAAAGACCCGGAGGGCGTTCTGATAACGACTGTTGTTGAGCAGGTTAAGGAAAAGCTCGGGAGCTACTACGGAATTGATGAATTGATTTCAGCGGTAAAGAACGACACAGAGAGCACTAAGCTTACGAGGCAGGCGCTGATAAACAGGCTGAAGGTTGCAAAAACCTGGGGCCTGATTGAAAAGCAGGGAACCAGAATCAGGGACATTGCAAAGCCAGGGGCAATAACCATAATTGACGTTAGTGCCTACAGGCAGGCAATTGGAATGGAGGGAACACGGGACATTATCGTGGCCCTGATTGGAAAAAAGCTTTTTGAGGAAAGGATGCTTTTCAGGAAAGAGGAGGAAATAAACGTTTTGAAAGGAAAGAAAAGGGAGTCTGCAATGCCCATTGTATGGATGATGATTGACGAGGCCCACATGTTTATGCCAAACGATGAGGAAAATTTGGCCCTGCAGGTGTTGCTTGAATGGGTTAGGGTTGGAAGGCAGCCAGGCCTAAGTTTATTGCTTGCCACGCAGCGCCCCAACAAGCTTCATCCTGATGCGATAAGCCAGTGCGATTTGTTTATTTCGCACAGGATGACTTCAAAGCCGGATATTGAGGCTGTTGCCGCGATTCGCCCAAGCTATCTGCACCAGGACTTTGACCATATGTATGCCCAGATGCCAAAAAGCAAGGGATATGCGTTAATTATTGACGACAACAGCGAAAAGATTTGGATGATAAAGATCAGGCCAAGGTTTTCGTGGGATGCGGGAGTCACGGCGAGCGCGTTTACAGATTGATAAATGGTGAAAGGGTGAAGAAAGAAAACTTTTTGGTCGCAATACTCGCCATCGCTTTCGTGTTAACGATTGCCTGGAGGGCCTCGGTCTACTGGGGAATTCTCTCAAATCAGGATATGAAAAATGAGTTTCTGCTGACCGAGTTTGACAAAAGAATAGATA
>JAFCCZ010000068.1 GCA_017609945.1 Candidatus Iainarchaeum sp. | reverse complement strand
GAAGGCCTAGAAGAAAATCAGGGTAACCGACGGAATCAAGGCTGTGCTGACTTTGCTGAGAGTAAGGCTGGTGGGCTGAATGGAGCTTTTCCATTACCTGCATTATTTTTCAAGAAGGGAAGTTTTCGCGCTCGCCATTATTGCGGCGTTTCTCGCACTTTTCTTTTCCCCGGTAATTTCAGGAGACGGTTTTGGTTACTACGCTGTTCTGGAGGCGATCGGAAAGGTCGGCTCGCTGAATTTTGCGGAGCAGGTAAGGTTTAATGAAATAAGCGGCAAGCCAATAGTTGAGTTTAACGAGGCAACGGGCAAGCTTGTTTCAAAGTACGCGCCAGGCCCCGCCCTGTTTTCCCTGCCTTTCTACACTTTCTCTCTTGCACTCTACCAGTCCGGCGCGTTTAATGTTGCGGACGAATTTTTTATAGGTGAGAAGGGCGCCCCGTTGATTAATCAAATGGGATTAACGCTTAGCGCGCTGGTGTTTATTGCCATTGCATTGGTATTCTCCCTTAAGACAGCCAAAAAATTCTTCCCGGACAACTCCTGGCTCTTGGTTCTTGCGGCCTTTTTTGGGACTCCGCTGCTCTGGTATGCCACGGCAGACCTTGCCTACAGCCACGCCTTTGAGGCAGGGCTGATGGCGCTGCTTGTTTACGCGATCCTGAAAAGGCCTGACCCAAGGCTGCAGGGAATCCTGGTCGGGCTTCTTGCAATTACGCGCTATTCAAACGCATTGTTTGCACTGCCAATTCTTGCATTCTACCTTGTCAAGAAGAGGGGCAGGGATGCGGCAAAGCTTGTTTTGTTTGCAGCGCCGTTCGCGCTTTTCCTAATGGCCTACTTTGCAGTGCAGTTTGGTTCCCCTTTCTCAAGCGGTTATGAGGCAGGCTTCCAGTCCCTTCTGCCAGTTCACCTGCTTGAAGTTCTCTTTGACCTGAACCGCGGGATTCTCTGGTGGACCCCGCTTCTGGTTCTGTCGGTTGCCGGCCTGTTCCTCTTTCACAGGGAAGAAAAGTGGCTGCTGCTTTCCTTCGCAGGCCTTAACCTCTGGCTTTATTCCTCTTGGATTAGCTGGCACGGGGCCTGGGGCTTTGGAAACAGGTTTTTTGCAATCCTTTTCCCGGTGGCGGTTATTGGCTTGGGTTCGCTGCTTTCGGCCAAGCCAAGGCTGAAGTGGCTGATTGTTGCCTGCGCGGTCTGGACGCTGGCGCTTTTCGCGCTGTTCCTTGCGGCTACCCCGGAATTCCTGAATGTACTGGATCTTCCGGGGCTTCTTGGCTACTGGCTTGGGGATGGAAGGCTGCTTGGGCTGCCGGCAAGGTTTTTTGGGAAGGTTTCGCTTGTGAGGGCAATTTCGTTGTTTTAAATATTTTGATTTAAAGTGATTTTATGGGTGTGAAGGGAAAAATTGCGGTAATTGGTTTGGGTTACGTGGGCTTGCCGCTTGCGTGCCTTTGCGCGAAAAAGGGCTTTGAGGTGGCTGGCCTTGAGCTTGACAGGGAAAAGGTTGAGCTAGTCAATTCGGGACAGAGTCCGATTAAGGACAGCTATGTTGAGGAAAATTTGCCCAAGGTTGGCGGAAAGATTTCTGCAACCCCTGACGCAGGGCAGGCCTTGAAGGCTGCGGGGATTGCAATTGTTTGCGTTCCAACTCCCGCAGTGGATGACAAGCCGGACCTGAGCTTTGTTAAACTGGCTTGCAAAACCCTTGCTCCCTTTATTTCCAGGGGAGAGCTGGTTGTTATTGAGTCAACGGTTTACCCCGGAACAACCGCCGAGGTTCTGAGGCCAATTCTTGAGAGGGGCTCAGGGCTTAAGGCAGGGAAGGATTTTTTCCTGGGGCACTGCCCTGAGAGGATTGACCCGGGCAACAAAAAGTTTTCGATTGAAAACATCCCGCGGGTTCTTGCGTGCCTTTCAAAAGAGGGGTCTGAGAAGGCGAAAAAATTCTATGAGTCAATCGTGGACGCAAAAATTGAGTTGCTCAGCAGTATTGAGAGCGCTGAAGCAGTGAAGGTTGTTGAGAACACCTTCCGCGACGTAAACATTGCCTTTGTTAACGAGCTTGCAAAGAGTTTTGACAGGATGGGAATTGATTTGAGCGAGGTAATCAAGGGGGCTTCAACAAAGCCGTTTGGCTATATGCCCTTTTATCCCGGGCCTGGCGTTGGCGGCCACTGCATTGCCCAGGACCCCTACTATCTTATTGCAAGCGCAAAAAAGGCGGGCTTTGAACACAGCTTCCTGAAACTTGCGCGGGAGATAAACGAAAGCATGCCTGCCTATGTTGTAAAGTTGGCCGAGGAGACTTTGAAGGAACTTGGGATTGGAGTAAATGGTGCAAAGATTTGTTTGCTCGGGCTTTCCTACAAGCCAGGGATTGATGACACAAGGGAGAGCCCTGCTTTGAAGATTGCTGAATTGTTGAAGGCAAAGGGAGCAGTGTTAAAGATGTTTGACCCGTTTGTTGCCAACAAAAGCAATGCCAGTTCTTTGGATGAGGCTGTTAAGGGGGTTGATTTGGTTGTTTTGGCAACGCATCACAAAAAGCTTTTCAAAAAGTTAACGGCAACTTACCTTAAATCCAAAGGGGTCAAGGCAGTTGTTGACGCAAGGAACGTTCTTAACGGGCCTGACATAAAGTCAAAGGGAATAGTGTACAAGGGAATTGGAAAATAGGTTTTTTCTCATGTCTGACAAGGCCGGAAAAGGGGTTTTTTACATCAGCGTTGCCAACGCGCTCTTCTTCCTGATAAGCTTTGCAACATCGCTGGTTTTGGCAAGAATTCTTAACGTTGGAAACTTTGGAATCTACGGGGTAATGGTTTCGCTGATTTCAACTGTCAACATTGTGTTTATCAACGGATTCAAGCAGGCGGTTTCAAAATTCGTTTCAGAGGAGGGCTGTTTGTCCTCAAGGGAGAAAGTGCTTATGTTTGGCCTAATCTTTCTTGTAGGCCTGCTGGTTTGGGCAATCCTCTTCATTGGCGCTCCGTTTGTTGCACTGCTCTTGAACGATGTTTCCCTGGTTCCAATAATTCAGGTTGTATCGTTCCTTGTAATCACTTACTCAATTCACACTTTCTTCATGGGCTACATCAACGGCCTGAGAAGGTTTAAGTACGAGGCCGGGCTCAGGGTGCTTTACGGCGTGACAAAAGCAGGCTTTATAGTGGGCCTGGCCGCATTAACCATGAACGTGATTTACGTCTTCTGGGGATTTGTTATCGCTTCAGTTCTAATAGTTGTTGCAGGGGCCCTGGTTTACAGAAGGCTCTCTGCCAACAACCCAAAGCAAAGGCTAAGGCCTTGCACTGCAGTGAAATTTTTCAAATTCGCGTTTCCCCTGATGGGTTTTGTTCTTGTGACAAACATTGTTCTCAGCCTTGACCTGCTGATGGTAAAGGCATTGCTCCCTTTGGAGGTTGCAAACGTCCAGGCAGCCTATTACACTGTTGCCTCAACAATTTCAAAGCTTCCGTTTTACGCAGTAATGGCCCTAACCTCTGTTCTGCTTCCGGTGGTTTCACACTGGAGCCACCGCGAAAGGCTTGACAAGGTGCAGCTTTATATCCGAGAAGCAAACCGTTATACAATAATGCTGATTGCCCTGCCGGTTGTGGCGGTTTCAGCAACCGCAAAGCCGCTTGTTGAGCTGCTTTTCAAAATAACCTACGCCCCGGCTGCCCTCCCCCTGTCAATTCTTATTTTCGGGGTGAGCTTTTTTGCCCTCTTCTCAGTGCTTTCCTCAATCGTGGCGGGGCACGGCAAGCCATCGGTTGTAGCAATTGTTTCCTTTCTCGCGCTTGCGCTTGACTTCGCGCTAAACCTTGTGCTGATTCCAACACACGGCCTTGTTGGCGCGGCCTTTGCCTCAACAATCTCAATGTTTTTCGCTTTGGTCCTGCTCTCAGCTTACGTTCTTTTCTCGTTCAAGGCACTTTGCTCGGTTAAATCATTTGTAAGAATTCTCCTTGCGGCGGCCGTTGCGTACGCCGCCTCCCTTGCTCTTCCGTTTACAGGTTATGCGCTTGTGCTAACCTATATATTTGTGTCACTGCTTTACGCGGCTGTGCTATTTTTCTCACGCGAGCTTGGGGCAAAGGATTTTAACTTGGTAAGGGAAATAATCTTTTGAACAATTTACGGTGAGTCCAATGAAAGCAAATGTTCTTGTTCTGATAACCTCTTTCCTCCGCTTTAAGGGCGACGACAGCTTTACCTTTGAGTACATGAAGCGGGTTGCAAGGACAGGTGTTGAGTACGACGTTATCGTGCCGCACGACAGGGAGAACAGCCTTGGGTTTGAAGAGGTTGAGAAAATCAGAATGCACCGCTTTCAGTATTTTTTCCCAAAGGCCTGGCAGAGGATAGCTTACCACGGCGGCGCGGCCTACAATATTTCAAAAAACCTTTTCGCAAAATTACAACTGCCGTTGTTTGAGCTCTCGTTTTTAATCAAGGCCCTGCGCAATGCCAAGGGCAAGGACCTAATCCATGCGCAGTGGCTTCCGAGCACTCTTGTTGCCGTTGCGTTGAAGAAACTGACCGGCAAGCCCTAC
This sequence comes from Candidatus Iainarchaeum sp., assembly GCA_017609945.1. Taxonomy (GTDB): domain Archaea; phylum Iainarchaeota; class Iainarchaeia; order Iainarchaeales; genus JAFCCZ01. Next base: position 522 of record JAFCCZ010000068.1, on the reverse strand, counting down.
GTTATGTGGGTGCAGAGAATGGTTTTTGGAAGGGGCCTAATGCGCTGGCTTAACTTTCTTGCCCTAAGGAACTGCGATTACGTGATGTTCAATTCTTCCTACACCCAAAAGGAGGCCCTTAAGAAGCTTACTCCAAAAAGGCACGGAGTTCTTCACATTGGGATTGATTTGGAAAAGTTCAAGCCAATGCCAAAGGCCGCGGCAAGAAAGCAGCTTGGCCTGAAGAAGGACGAGAAGATTATTTTCTCGCTCGGAAGGTTTGTTGAAAAGAAGGGCTTTGAGTATCTTGTTGAGGCCATGCGCGACGTAAAAGACAAAAAGGCAGTCTGCATAATCGCGGGATACGGGCCTGAACAGCCAAAGCTTGAGGCTATGATCGAAGAATACGGCCTTGAGAAAAAGGTAAGGCTTATTCCAAGAATTCAAAACGAAAAGGTTGCGCTCTGGGTTAACGCTGTTGACGTTTTCACCGTGCCCTCAATAGTGGACTCGCGCGGCGAAACCGAAACACTGGGATTGGTT
>JAFCCZ010000067.1 GCA_017609945.1 Candidatus Iainarchaeum sp. | reverse complement strand
CAGCCGGGGGCCAGCCAGGGAAGCCAGCTGGAACTCCAGGCGGCGGAAAGCTCCCCGCTAAGAAAAAGACACGTGCCCCTGAAGAGGAAACCGCGCTCCGAAAAAGGGTCGCGGAAGGAAAGGCCGCAGCGGAAAGAGAGGCAGCAGAGAAAGCAAAACAATTTGCTGCTGCGCTGCAAACGGCCAAGGTGAAGGCTCAAACTCAATTCTCAAGGGAATCTGCGAGATTTTCGCGGTTCTGTGCTAGAATGAGTCTTGAGCCAAGATCAACCTTTCAAACGGCCAGAGCTATTCTTTTTACGTCAAAGACCCCTGGTTTGGTTGCAATTAGAACAAAGCTCGGCGAAAATATTGCGGAGAAAACAGTGATTGCACCAGAGGGCAGTGAAAGTCTGGTTGATTTGGTTGTAAGAAGGCTTAATGTTGAGGCCATTAACGAGGCATTTGCCGCAGGCCTTATCTCAAAAAAGCAAATTGTAGAGTATAAACCTCCCCCAAAGCGCAAGTAACCTTGCCCCCCTCCCCCCCACGAAAGGTATTTAAACCCCTTTAGAGTATATTCTGTTTACTATGCAGTGCGCAAGTGTTTTCAGGGAAGAAGGATTTTTCGGAAAGATCAGCGCAGCCGTTGGCAGCTATTTTGCTTACTGGTACTTTGCATAGGCGTCAAGCTACTTAACTATTTAGCTTGTGCGCCAGGGTTGAAAAATAGTAGTGGACACTAAGAAAGGATTGAAATCAAGGAAGTGGTGAAATGCAAATTTGGATTGATACAGCTGACGTTAACGCAATTAAGAGAGTTGCAGAATTGGGGGTGGTTAACGGGGCCACCACAAACCCTTCGCTTTGCGCGAAGCAGTCAAACAAGGACTTCAAGGCCATGGTAAAGGAAATCTGTGGCCTTGTAAACGGTCCTGTTTCGGCAGAGGTTGTTGTGCCGGACTTTGAGGGGATGTGCAGCCAGGCTGAGATGCTCAGCAAGCTCCACGAAAACGTAATAGTAAAGGTCCCCTGCACAAACGAGGGCCTCAAGGCAGCAAAATACTGCAAGGAACACGGCATCAAAACAAACGTTACTCTGACCTTTTCGCCGAACCAGGTGCTTCTCGCGGCAAAAGCCGGCGCAACCTACACAAACATTTTCATTGGAAGGGTTGACGACGCAGGCCACGACGGGATGGCAGCAGTTGAGGAGTCCCTACAAATCCTGAAAAACTACAAGCTTGAAACAAAGCTGATTGCTGCCTCTGTGAGAAGCGTCCAGCACGCGCAGCAGGCCGCGCTTTTGGGCTGCCACGTTGCCACGATTCCCCCCGAAATAATTGAGAAAATGGTAAAGCACCCCCTAACAGAACTCGGGTTGAAGAAGTTTAAGGCAGACTGGGAGAAGTCAGGCTGCAAGATGGAGTAATTATGTCCCTTGAAAAGAAGCGAAAGGAAATAGACTCGGTGGATGAAAAAATCCTGGCCCTGCTCAGCGACAGGGCAAAGCTAGCCAAGGGCATTTCCCTTGAAAAGGGCAAACAGGGGGCCTCTGTTTACGTTCCTGAGAGGGAGCGAATTGTTCTTGAAAACATTATTTCAAAAAATAAGGGGCCATTGAGCAATAAGGCCCTTGAGTCAATCTACAGAAACATTATTTCAGAGTGCCGCACCCTTGAGGCCTCGCTGAAGATAGCTTACCTCGGTCCTGCAACAACCTTCACGCACATGGCGGCAATAAAAAACTTTGGCTCAAGCTGTGAATTCATTTCCTTGAACAGCATAAACGATGTTTTTGCAGAGGTTGAAAAGGGCTCTGCAGACTATGGGGTTGTTCCGATTGAGAACAGCACTGAGGGCACGATAAACCACACGCTTGACACCTTTATGGATTCAGACCTGAACGTTGTTGCAGAGATAATGCTTGAGATAAGGCACAATCTCCTCTCAAAGCACAAGCTTTCCGAGATAAAAAAGCTTTGCTCCCGACCAAGCGCTCTTGCGCAGTGCAGGGGCTGGATTTCAAACAACCTTGCCAAAGCCGAGATTATTGAGTCAAGCAGCACGGCAAAGGCCGCAGAGCTTGCCTCGCTTTACCACAGCAGTGCGGCGATTGCCTCAGAGCTTGCCGCAGAAGAGTATGGTTTAGGGGTTGTTGCAAAAAACATTCAGGATTCCTCCCACAACGTAACCCGCTTCCTCGTTATTGGAAAAACCAAGCCAAAGCGGGCTGCAAAGAACAAGACAAGCATTATGTTCTCCGTAAAGAACGAGCCGGGAACCCTGTTCAAGGCCATTGAGTCCTTCTCAAAAAATGACATTAACATGACCAAAATTGAGTCAAGGCCGGCCAGGAAAAAGGCCTGGGACGTTGTCTTCTTCATAGACTTTGAGGGCTATGTGGACGATGAAAACATCCAAAATGCCCTTGAGGGCATTAAGGACAGCTGCCTGTTTGTAAAAATCCTGGGCTCTTACCCAATGGAGGTCAGCGTCAGTGAGTAAGTCTGTTTCAGAGCTTGTGGACCTTTCAAGATCCGTAAGGCGCGAAATTCTGAAGATGACCACGGCCGCTGGCTCAGGGCATCCCGGCGGAAGCCTCAGCTCCGCAGATTTGGTTACAAGCCTTTACTTTTCCGAGATGAACCACTCCCCCGATGACCCCGATGATCCCGAACGTGACAAATTTGTCCTAAGCAAGGGACACGCCTGCCCATTGCTTTACGCGGTGCTTGCAGAGTTAGGATACTTCCCCAAAGAAGAGCTTTCCTCGCTCAGAAAGACCGGTTCAATGCTTCAGGGCCATCCCGACAAGAGCAAGACCCCAGGCGTTGAGTCAAGCACCGGCAGTTTGGGGCAGGGCCTGAGTGTTGCCTGCGGAATCGCGCTTGGGGACAGGCTTTCGGGAAGGGAAAGCAGAACCTACTGCCTTCTTGGCTGCGGCGAATCTCAGGAAGGGCAGGTTTGGGAGGCCGCAATGTCCGCCGCCCACTACAAGCTTGGCAACCTTTGCGCGATCGTTGACAACAACAACCTGCAGATTGACGGCAAGACCTGTGAGGTAATGAACATTGAGCCTGTTGCGGACAAGTGGAGAGCCTTCGGCTGGAATGTTTTGGAGATTGACGGCCACAATTTTGACGAAATTCTTAAGGCATTTGAGCAGGCAAGGGGCTGCAAGGGAGAGCCCACCGTGCTGGTTGCAAAGACAGTGAAGGGAAAGGGAGTTTCCTTTATGGAAAACGTTTGCGATTACCACGGTAAGGTATTGACCGGTGAAGAGCTTGAGCGGGCGCTGGAGGAATTGAAGTGAGCGAGGAAATTGCAACAAGGCAGGCCTATGGAGAGGCCCTTGCAGAGCTCGGCGAACGCAATCAGGATGTGGTTGCATTGGATGCTGACCTCAGCAAGAGCACAAAATCGGCAATCTTTGCCGCAAAATTCCCTGAAAGGTTTTTTGAAATGGGTGTTGCCGAGGCAAATATGATTGGAACAGCAGCAGGCCTGGCGATTTCCGGCAAAATCCCTTTCGCCAGCAGCTTTGCCGTCTTCTGCACTGACCGCGTTTTTGACCAGGTTCGCGTCAGCGTTGCCTACAACAATCTGAACGTTAATATTTGCGGTTCCCACGCCGGACTTGCCACTGGCGAGGACGGTGCAACGCACCAAGCAACAGAGGACATTGCCTTAATGCGGGTCCTGCCCAACATGTCGGTTGTTTGTCCTGCAGATTCCACTGAAGCCAAGAGCGCGGTTTTTGCCTCGGCAGAGCGCAGCGGCCCTGTTTACATTCGCACCTGCCGCCTCAAAACACCGGTTCTTTTTGACAGTTCGCACGAGTTCTCTTTCGGGAAGGGAAATATTGTTAAGGAAGGGACCGATGTCTCCCTTGCAGCCTGCGGAATCATGCTCTCAAAAGCATTGGAGGCAGCAGAGCTTCTCAAAAAGGAAAACATAAGCGCCCGCGTAATAAACCTACCCAGCATTAAGCCGCTGGACGAATCCATTGTCCTGAAAGCTGCCTCTGAAACGCAGGGGATTGTTTCGTGCGAGGACCACAGTGTGATCGGTGGCCTTGGCTCGGCCATTGCTGAAGCCCTCTGTGAAAAAAACCCTGGCCGTCTTGCCCGCGTTGGGCTGCGAAACGTTTTCGGCGAATCGGGAAATCCAGAAGAGCTTTACAAAAAGTTTTCAATGGACGTTAATTCAATTTACAATTCAGCGAAGAAATTGCTGCAAAACGGGAATGATGAACAATGATAATTGTGTTAAAGAACGCAGACGAGAAAGCAATTGAAATCGTTTCAAGAGAAATTGAGAGCAAGGGCCTTACTCCACACGTTTCCAGGGGAAAGGAGCGAATAATAATTGGAGCGATTGGGGACGAAAGGCTGCTTGACGTTGACCATTTGAAAAGCCTGCCCTGCGTTGAAAAGGTAATGCTAATCCTTTCGCCCTACAAGCTCGTTAGCAGGGAATTCCATCCGGAGGACACCCTAATTAAGGTTAATGGGTTTGAGATTGGTGGAAACAAAGTTGTGATAATTGCCGGGCCCTGCGCTGTTGAGAGTGAGAAGCAGGTTCTTGAGACCGCGCACGCTGTAAAGAAGGCCGGCGCGTCCATTCTGCGCGGCTCTGCTTTCAAGCCAAGAACCTCGCCCTACGCGTTTCAGGGGTTGGGTGAGGAAGGCCTTAAGATTCTGAAGAAGGCAAAGGAGGAGACAGGCCTGCCGATTGAAACAGAGGTAACGGACACAAGAAACGTTGAGCTTGTTGCGAAGTATGTTGATATTCTGAGGGTCGGAGCGCGCAATATGCAGAACTTTGACTTGCTTAAGGAGGTTGGCCGCGTAAATAAACCCGTGATTTTGAAAAACGGCGTTGCTTCAAATATGAAGGAATTCCTCATGGCCGCCGAATACATCCTGAGTGAGGGCAACAGCCAGGTCATCCTGTGCAATCGCGGTATCAGAAGCTATGAGCCTGAGCTGCGTTTTCCCGTTCTCAGCGGAATGACTTCCCTGCTAAAGCAGAAAACCCATCTCCCGGTAATAGTTGACCCAAGCCACAGCACCGGCAAGAAGAGCCTTATTAGTCCGGTTAGCAGGGCGGCCATTGCAGAGGGTGCAGACGGCCTGATTGTTGAGGTTCACAATTGC
>JAFCCZ010000066.1 GCA_017609945.1 Candidatus Iainarchaeum sp. | reverse complement strand
GTGTTGTGTCAAGGCCAATAGCATACGACATTACAGTTTCTTCTTTAACAGAGGGCACTCCGGTTGCCGGAACAAACCTTCACGTTTGGAGAACACCCAATGGATTCCTTTACAGGAGTCCAAGTGGTTCGCTAATGGTTGCAAACGATTCAGCTGCCCTTGCCGATGCTGCGTTAAAAACAAGAAAAGCGGTTGGCGCAATGAAGTACCTTGAAAAGGTTGGGCGGGTCCAGGCCGGTTCTACAGAAGCGTTTAGGAACGCATTGAAGATGCTTGACGATGCAGTAGCCTATGCCATACCGACAGCTCCAACAACCACCGCCATAGTGGCGCAATCCGAATCGCACGCACTAACCCTTCTCGGAGAGGCCCTACAGCCAATTGCTCTAACTGGCGTTGTAGGACCCGCTAAGGGCACAATAACTGTTGTATCAATAGCTGAAGGCCTTGCAGGCAAGAGCGGGGTTGTTGCGAATGCGCTTTACAAGCAGAGCCCGTTGCTTAAGGGAACTGCGTTGCAGCCAGGATTAACCCAATACGCAATGAAACCCTACGCTTCATTTACTCTGGACAAAACACGGTTTGCCGGAACAGAGGTTAGGTTATATGCCAATAAGTTGGAAGGCTTTGGGAGCTGTGATCTTGATGCTATATGCATAGATGTTGCGAAGACCATGCCATTTGGAGGTTGGCAGCCAACTGGTTTGTATAACACAATTCGCCATGAGCTTTCACACGAGTTGCTTGTAAGGCTTTCTGCTGCGGAACAGGCTGAGGTTGCCGCGGCCTTTGATCCATTATTTACCCCTGAGTTTTATGATAGCATTAAATTGAATTGGAGAGCGGATTATTTTGAGATTGCTGAAAATGGAAAATCTTTAGCAGTCCTGAAGCAGGGGGTAATGAAAAGGCTTGGCTATAAGCATGTTGAACTGGTAAGAATGCCTACAGGGGAGCTTGTGAACAAAACTCTTGTAATGGACGAGGCAATTTCATCCGCATTTGGAAACTATGCTGGTGCAAAAATGGTTCCCAAATATGTTAATTTGGTTAAAAGCTCTGACGACCTTACTTTGCTTCTTGCAAAGCGCGGTTTTTATAGCTTGGATTCTGCAACAAATGCCGTTGCAGCAAAAATAGGCAAGATTCCGTTTCCCGAACTGATTGAATTGCAGGGGGGCTCAACTTGGATACCGCCAGCACAGCGTTTGCCCAATGCGGCAGGAGAAATTTTGGCAGTGGACGGTCCCTTCAACGCAATTGTTCACCTAGGCGAAAATACTAATACAATCACAATGGGTTTCCGTTCAGTTCCGGGAAGCGACGTCGTAGCAACAACAAGGCAGTTAAACCAGGTAACTAATATAACAATTAACCCGGGTGCAGGCCAGTATCTTAGAAATATTATTGTCAATCCTGCTGATGTTAAACTAAAATATGTTAAAATGCCTGCTCTCAACGGTCCGGCAGTTGAAGCAAATCTCGGGGGCTCAGGATTAGATCTAATTGACTTTCCGTTTGACGATCTTCCAAAAGTAAGGGTAACTGTTCCAAAAGGGGGATTAGGTAAAGGGATTGATGTAAGAATGAAGTATGTGGAATCAGGCGGTGTGGGATCTGAAAGACTGCTTACAATTGAAGTTAATGATATAACAACAACGATAGAGTTTTGGCACCTCTAATGGTTTTACTCAACCAAGCCCTTTTCTTTTAGAGCGTCCTCTATCTTCTGCCTCTTAAATCCCTCAATAATTAGCCCGTTAATGTCCAACACCGGCAGTTCAACCTCGCGGCTGCCCTTTTCCCTTACAGTTCTCCTCTTTTCAACCATTTCTCTGGCTCTTGCCTTGTCGGCTATTACGTCAAATTCCTCAAATTCAACCTTAAGCCTCTTAAGAAGGGCCTTGACCGCGCGGCACTTCGCGCAATCCGGAATACTGTAAACAATTACACTCATTTTCCCTTCTCCTGTCAAAAAGGGGAACCGAAACGAATTATAAGTTAACCCATTTCAAATTAATTGGTGGATTCCCTTGGGAAAACTCGTTTTAGGTGTTCTAGCAAGCACTCGCGGCACTGATTTGCAGGCGGTAATTGATGTCATTGAGGCAGGCCAGCTTGAGGCAGAAATAGCCTGCGTTATTTCCAACAAGGAGGACGCCTTCGCGCTGGAGCGCGCGAAAAAGCATGGGATTGAGGCAATTTTTCTCAACCCAAAAGATTTTGATTCAAAAGAGGCATTTGACGAAAAAATGGCGGGGATTTTGAGCGAAAGGAAGGTACAGCTTGTTCTCCTCATCGGATACAACAAATTCTTAACAGAGCCCTTCCTCAAGGCCTTTAAAAACAGGGCAGTGAACATTCACCCATCGCTTCTTCCGGCCTTCAAGGGCTGGGACGAGAACGTGCACCAGGCGGTGCTGGACGAGGGCTGCAAGGTCTCAGGCTGCTCGCTGTTCTTTGTGACAAGCGAGCCGGACGCAGGGCCGATTGTGGCGCAGAAAGCCCTTTCCGTTGCAAACGGTGAAACGGTTGATTCCCTGAAGGAAAAGGTGCAGAGGGCCGAGGGAAAGGTAATTGTTGAGGCCGTGCGAAAGTTTGGCCAGGGCAAGATAAAGGTTGAGGGAAAGAAGGTCAGGGTGTTGGAGTGACTGCGCGTAAGAGGGCATTGATTTCGGTTTCAGACAAGACCGGTTTGGCAACGCTTGTAAAGGCCCTGAAAAAGCACAATTTTGAGATAATTTCAACAGGCGGAACGGCCAAGGCAATTGAAAAGGCCGGGGTCAAGGTTACCCCGGTGGAAAAGGTAACAGAGTTCAAGGAAATGCTGGACGGCCGTGTTAAGACACTTCACCCGAAAATTCACGCAGGAATCCTTGCACTGCGCGACAGCAGAAAGCACATGAAACAGCTGAAGGAAGCAAACATCATGGCCATTGACCTTGTTGTGGTAAACCTTTACCCCTTCAGGCAGACTGTTGCAGGCAATGCCCCGCTTGACGAGATAATTGAAAACATTGACATCGGTGGCCCGACCCTCATCAGGGCGGCCGCAAAGAACTTCCAGGACGTTGCAATTGTTGTAAAGCCGGCGCAGTACAAGCCTCTTATTGAAGAGCTTGCCAAGAACAAGGGCGTAATTTCAATGAAGACGCGCAGGCTGTTTGCCGCAAAGGCATTTGAGCACACCGCGTACTATGACACCACAGTGAACGCTTTCCTGCACCAGAAGTTTAATCCAGGCGAGCTTTTCCCAGCTGACTTCAGCATGAACTACCGCAAGGTAATGGATTTGAGGTACGGTGAGAACCCGCATCAGAAGGCCGCGCTCTACAAGGAGAGCTTTGTGCGCAATCCAAGTGTCGCAAAGGCAAAGGTCTTAAACGGGAAACCGCTCTCGTTCAACAACATAATTGACGGGAACGACGCGGTTGCGGTTGTGCAGGAATTCCCAGAGCCAGCCGCCTGCCTGATAAAGCACAACAATGCCTGCGGGGCGGCGGTGGCCGCAAGCATTTCCGAGGCCCTGGAAAAAGGGCATCAGTGCGACACCAAGAGCGCGTTTGGCTCAGTAATTGCTATCAACAGGAAGTGCAATCTTGAAACCGCCAAAAAGGTTACTTCCTTCTTCAACGAGGTTGTTATCGCCCCGGAGTATGAAATGGATGCCCTTGCAGAGCTTAAGAGGAAGAAAAACCTCCGCATTCTCAAGCTGCCTGGCATTGACCAGCACTCGCCGGCGGAAGGCCTTGACTACAAGAAGGTTGAGGGTGCCCTCCTTGTTCAAACAAAGGACGAGATTACCGAGGAGGAGGCAGGCCTCAACGTTGTTTCTGAAAAGAAGCCGTCCAAGGAGCAGATGAAGGACCTGCTTTTTGCCTGGCGTGTTGTAAAGCACATCAAAAGCAATGCTATTGTTCTTGCAAAAAACCAGGCCACTGTTGGAATTGGCGCAGGGCAGATGGCCCGCGTTGACTCAGTGGAGATTGCGGTTAACAAGGCAGGCGGAAAGGAAAGGGGTTCGGTTCTTGCCTCTGACGGGTTTTTCCCGTTCCGCGACAATGTGGACCTAGCGGCAGAGAAGGGAATTGTGGCAATAATCGAGCCAGGCGGCAGCATCCGCGACAAGGAAATAATTGATGCGTCAAACGAGAAGGGAATTGTCCTGGTTTTCACCGGCGTAAGGCACTTCAAGCACTAAACCTTGAACCTTCTTTTTGTGTAAAGTCCAGCACTGGGAAAGGATTAAAAAGAACTTAGGGCCTTGAAATTATTGGTTTTTTATGCCTTGGTTGATTATAACTGGTTTTGTTCTGGTCTTTTTAGTAGCCTTATCAATTCGCATTCTGACCGAGTGGCAGAGGGGAGTTGTGCTGACACTTGGGCGGTTTTCAAACGTTAGAAACCCCGGCTTGAATTTTATTGTTCCCTTCTTTCAAAGAATGATTACCGTTGACATGAGAATCAACACGATTGACATCCCAAAGCAGGAGGTAATTACAAAGGACAACATTACTCTGCTTGTTAACGCCGTTGTTTACTACAAGGTTGAGAACGCGGCCCACGCCGTGATAAAGATTACAAATTATGGTTACGCCCTCAAACAATACACTCAGGGTGCATTAAGGGATGTTATTGGAAACAGCGAGATGGACGTTGTTTTGAGTGATAGAGAGCTTGTGAGTGGTGAGATTAAAAAGATTGTTGACGCCGAAACAGACGAGTGGGGAATTGACGTTACAGCCGTAAAAATTCAGGAGATAGAGCTGCCTGCCGAAATGAAGAGGGCAATGGCAAAGCAGGCTGAGGCCGAGAGAGAAAAGAGGGCGGCAATAATTATCTCAGAGGGAGAGCTCACTGCCTCCGTAAAGCTTGCAAAGGCCGGAGAAAACCTTTCAAAGAGCAAGGGCGCACTGCACTTGAGAACCCTGAGAACGATTAAGGAAATTTCAGCCGACCCAAGCGAAAAGATAGTTGTGTTCCTGCCAAGCGAGGCCGAGGACATGATTAAAAGAATTCTTGGAAAGAAGTAGTTCTGCTTATGCACGTTTTAGACCCAAGCAAACGGTACTTTCAGATTGCCTTCAACTATGATATGGCACTGGTTGAAAGAATCATCCCAAGCCTTCCGCGCGATGACCGAATCATAATTGAGGCAGGAACCCCTTTCATAAAGCGCTAC
>JAFCCZ010000008.1 GCA_017609945.1 Candidatus Iainarchaeum sp. | reverse complement strand
TGTCATAAAAATGTCTATTCCAAACTTTGCAACATTCCCCTTCCAGTCCCCTTTTTTCAGCCAGAAGTCGGCAAGCCTTGCGCTGAAGGAAAAGTCCCCTCCAATCGGCTGCCTTATGTTGTGGCAGAACAGACCTAATGTGCTGGGAAAGCAAATCTGGTTTGTTATTGTGCCGTCGTACTTGTGCCTGCTGTAGTACGGGGTGCAGTAGTCTGCCCCCTTTTCCAGAGGGGAAACCATTTTCTGAATCCACTCAGGGCGAATGCTTCTAAGGTCGCTGTCAACCACAACAAAGTGCTTTGCCCCCTTCTCCAGGCCCATTTCCCAGACTTCCTTAAAAGCGCTTCCCTTTCCCGGCACAGGGTTCTTGTACAGCACAAACTGCTTTTCAGCCTCTGTTTCAACTGCCTCAAATGCCTGTTTTGTTCCGTCCACGCTTCCACCGTCTGAGTCAACAATCAGGGCCCGCATGCCTGGAAAGTACTCTTTCAGGCCCTTGTCAACCTGTTCCACAACAAACCCGATTGTTTTCTCATTGTTGTAGGACGGGATGCCGACAAGGATATCCAACTCCGGCATAAAACCACATCTCTTCAATCCCTAAATAATTAAAAACCCAAGCAGTTCCGGCTTGAGCAATACAACCGCCACCCCCAAGAGCACAAACGGCCCGAATGGTGGCATATTTTGGTAGACCGGAACAACTTTAACTCCCAGTTCCTTTAACTTTTGGATTTCCTTTTTTCCAATAATTCCCTTGCCCTTCATTGCCAGCTTTTTCTTCAGTCCTGAGTCCAAAAATTCTTCCGCAATTACCTCGTCCTCTTCAAGCTTCCCCAGTCCAATTTCTTTCAGGAAAAAGTTTTTCTTAATCCCCTTCTCCAGAGCCAAAAACAGCAGTGCAAAAGCCGTGGCAATGCTGAACACGGCAATTGCCTCCGCCGCCAAAAGCTGTGCTTCAAAAACGTAGTAGAAGTACACCGCCATAATTGCTCCGAGAACCGCTGCTTTCAAAATCCCTTCCCTGTTCTCCCCCAAAGCTATTCCCTTTCTCCAGTATCTTGCCACGTAATATACTGAGTAAAACACTATTGAGGCAAGTACAGCCACAAGCAGTACGTGCACGACAAAAACCTTGCCCCCAAAGAGGGGCAAAAGCATTGCAATTCCTGTAAACAGCTTTACGTCTCCACCCCCAAGCTTTCCAAACCAGTACAAAGCAAACCCTATTATGAAAACCGCGATCGGAATCGCAAACAGCATTAGTTCAAACTCAAGCAAATTCAGCACAATTCCAAGCGCAATCATTGGATAGGTGATTTTGTCAAGAATAAGGCCGGTTCTTGCGTCAGTGTATGCTGCCAAAGCCGCCCCAACCAGAATTACGGCCTGCCTAATCAGCAAAATAACCATTTACTTCACCTGTAATACTTCCTATTCACTATTGGGGCAAGCGCCATCAGCAGCCCCATTTCCTGCAGCTCGCTTCTCGGAACCCTTTCCTTGGTTAGCCGGCCAATCGCACCGAGAGCGTCCTTTGCCTGGTCACCCCACTCTTCGAGAAAAATATCGCTTACCTCTTTTCCCCGCAAAACCTTTTCAATCACCTTTTTTGGGTATTCAAAGGCAGGGGTCAAACCGAGGTGAATTTCTTTCCCGTCAAATATCGCGTTTGCCGCAGTGTCCATGTAACCTGTTTTTGTTCCCGCAACCTTGAACAGCCCTGCCTCTATCCCAACAGAGTAATCGCACTCCTTTTTCCAGGCCGCCTTCGCGCGATTCACTGCGCCCCTGACTGTTTCCTCAAGCGAGGTTGGCTGTGGGTTCACCCCGCTTTCAACCTCAACCGCTTTTACGTCAAATTCCTTGAAGTATCTTCCAAAGGCACCCTTAACGGCTTTCACTTTTGCAGGACTTTTGCTTCCAACCAAAATAAGCATTGTCATTTCTCCACATAGCTTGTGTAAACCAGCTTTGCCCCAATAATCATCACTATCGCGCTCAAAGCAAGCAGCGCAACCCAGAGCCAGCTGTAATCGCTTATCTGCGCCCTCCGTGGCTCTTGCACCGCATCCTGCTGCGCAACTTCCCCGCCGGCTATTTGGGTTAGTGGGGCATAGTAATCGTTTACCTTGGGCACTTTTACCGCGAACACCATGCCAAACATCAGGAAGAAGATGCAGGCAATTATTAGGAATCCTGACCCAACCAGGAGAATGTTTTCTGTTACATTTGCCGCCATTCAATCACCTGAAGTGTTTTTTCATTTTCTTTTTTCTTCCGAACATTGAGGCAAGCTTGTTCATGTCAAAGCCGCCTTTCTTCTGCAGAGTTTTCTCATCAATTTTTCTGAATTTCTTGAAAACCTTTCCCATCTGCTTGAATTGCTTTATCAGCTCGCGAACATCCGCCTCACTTTTCCCTGAACCCCTTGCAATTCTCAGAATCCGCGACTTGTTTAATTTGTCCGGATTCCGCTTTTCCTCCACCGTCATGCTGTCCATTATTACTTTGAAGCCGTCCAGTTTTTCATCTGTCATGTCAAGCATTTCTTTCGGGAGCTGCATTTTCATCCCAAGCATTTCTGCCACCTTTGTCATCGGCCCCATTTTTCTTGTTGCAGCCAGTTGTTTGTAAAAGATTTCAAGGTTAAACTCGCCCTTCAGCAGGTCCTCCGGAGAGAGCTCTTCCTCTCCCTGGATTTCCTTTGCCTTTTCAAGCAGCGCAGCCAAATCCCCGTAACCCATTATTCTTGAGAGATACCTGTCTGCGTCAAAGGCCTCCAAGTCATCAAGCTTTTCCCCGACCCCAATGAAGTAGACCGGGGCCTTTGCAAGCGCGCACGCGCTCAGTGCCCCGCCGCCCTTTGCAGAACCGTCCATTCTGGTTATCAAGACTCCGTTAACCCCAACTGCCTTGTGGAAGGCTGTTGCCTGCTTTTTCGCAAGCTGTCCCACATCGGCACCAATAACCAGCCATTTCTCCGTTGGATTCAAAACCTTGTCAATTGCCTTTATTTCGTCTGAAAGCTCTTTGTTCAGCGCGTCCCTTCCGGCACTGTCAACTATAACCAAATCTACCTTCTTTAATTCCTTCAACCCCTCTGCAACAATTTTTGCCGCATTCTTTTCCTTTGGGTTGCCGTAAAACGGAATCTTTGCCTTTGAACTGAGCTGCTGCAGCTGCTCAAAGGCCGCAGGCCTGTAGGAGTCAGCGCAAACCAATCCAACCTTCAACCCTCTTTTGATATAGTGCTTTGCAAGCTTTGCCGAGGATGTGGTTTTTCCCATTCCGTAAAGTCCCACCAAAAGAATGCTCTTTGGCTTTTCCGGCGCCTCAATTTGCTTTCCACCAATCAGGGCAACAAGCTCGTCATAGCACACTTTTAGGACGTGCTCTCGCCTGTTCAGGCCCTTTGGAAGCTTTTCCTTAAGGGACTCCGCCTCAATTCTCTTGCTTAAATCCAATACCAGGGAGACCTCTACGTCTGCCGAAATTAGCGCCCGCTGAATGCCCTTTACCACCTCTTTAACTGTGTTTTTGTCAAAGGCAGTGGCCTTGCGAAGCGACTCCATCGCCCCCCTTAGCTTTTCTCCAAGTCCCATTTTTACACCTTTTTAAGTAATTTTGCAGGAAAAGGGTTAAATAAGCTTTTTGCCTGCCCCCAACCAAAACATAAGAATAAATACTTATTCCGATTAATAATTGCAGGAGGTGTTGCGTTGGTTTTACTTATTGTGGCAGCAGTAATAATTGTGGTTCTTGTAGTTATCCTAATATGGATTTACAACAGCCTTATTGGGTTGCAGAAGCGCGTTGAGAACGCTTGGGCCCAGATTGACGTGCAGCTGAAGAGGCGCGCCGATTTGATTCCCAACCTGATTGAAACGGTTAAGGGCTATGCAAAGTTTGAGAAGAAGGTGCTTACTGAGGTTACTAAGGCAAGAACGGCAATAATGAGCGCGAAAACACCTGCCCAGGCCGCCAAGGGAGACAATATGCTTACCGGCGCGTTGAAGACAATTTTCGCAGTAGCGGAGAGCTATCCAACGCTTAAGGCAAGCGAAAACTTCAAATCCCTTCAGGAAGAGTTTGCCACCACAGAGAACAAGATTGCCTACGCAAGGCAGCTTTACAACGATTCTGTGATGCGCTTCAACACAGCCATTGCCCAATTCCCGGGCGTTGTTGTTGCAGGAATTTTTGGTATGGCAAAGCCGAAGGAATTCTTTGAGGTAAAGGACGCTTCTGTTAGAAAGGTGGTTAAGGCAGACTTTTCCGATCTAGCATGAACTTTTGGAGTACTTGTAAGTTAGCTTCCGAAGAGTTCGCAAGAGAAAGGGGTGTATTAATTGGCTTTCTATGAGGAGATTAAGGCAAACAACAGGATGACTTACATCCTGTTCTTTGTTTTCTTTTTGCTAATCCTAGTCCTGGGAATTGTTATTTCCTACCTTATGGACAGCTACATCATTGTCCCAATCTTTGTAATCTTTGCAATAATTTACATCATTGCAGCCTACTATAACAGCGACAAGATTATTACCGCCGTAAGCCATGCAAAGCCTGCCGATCCCAAGCAGTTCAAGCAGCTTCACAACGTTGTTGAGGAGATGGCAATTGCCGCCGGCCTGCCAAAGCCAAAGGTTTACGTGATTCAAGATACCGCAATCAACGCCTTTGCAACCGGCAGAGACCCAAAGCACAGCGTGGTCTGCGTTACAACCGGGTGCATCCAGCGCCTTACCCGGGCAGAGCTAACTGCGGTTGTTGCCCACGAAATGTCCCACATTCAGAATAGTGATATAAAGGTAATGACAATGGCCGCAATCCTTGTTGGCCTTGCGGTCCTGCTCAGCGATTTCCTGCTGCGGTTTTTTTTCTGGGGAGGAATGCGCGGAAGGCGCGACAGCAAGGGAGGCGGCGGAATTGCTATTGCAGGAATTGTTTTGGGTTTGCTGCTTGCAATTCTTACCCCAGTAATTGCCCAAATTATTAGAATGACCATCAGCAGGAAAAGGGAGTACCTTGCAGATGCCAGTGCCGTTCAATTAACCCGCTATCCAGGCGGGCTTGCCTCCGCCCTCTCAAAAATAAAGAATGATTCCGAACCACTTGAGGCTGCAAACAAGGCAACAGCCCACCTTTACATTGCAAATCCCTTAAAGGGCCAGAAAATCTGGATGAAGTCAATGTTTGCGACGCACCCCCCAATTGATGACAGGATTTCAAGGCTGCAGAAGATGTAATCCCTTCAGAAACAAATAAATACTCTCAAGGCATATCTTTTTTCGGTGATTTTATGGTTTTTGGATTTTTTGAGGGGGGCATAACACTCACTCTTAACAAGACAAATTTTGCCTTTGGCGAAACGGCCGAGGGAAAGCTTTCGCTGAAGCTGAAGAAGGACAAGAACGCAAGGGAGCTCAGGGTGAGGATTACTGCGGTAAAGAAAACTACCCAGTATGGGACCAACGCCAGGGGCGGCGCTTCCAGAAGCGACCAGGAGCAGGTTCTCTTCCAGAACGCGGTAACCGTTGACGGGGAAAAGCTTTATTCACCGCCTGGCGCGGACTACGATTTCAAGATCCAGGTTCCGCAGAAGAGCGCCCTCCCGCCCGAACTCGGTGGAAATCTTGGAACCGCATTAAAGGCAGTGCAGTTCCTTGGCGGGCGGTCGTCCCAAATAAAGTGGTATATTGAGGCAACACTGGACATTCCCGGCGGAAGAGACATCGGCAAGAAAGTACAAATCAGCGTGCAGTAATCTGCACGTTGGTTTTACCCAAGAATTATTCTTTCAAGCTTTTAGTAGGGTATGGCGGCATCAAGCCGTGATTTGAATGCTGCCGCTTTCTCTCTTGGTCTTCGTTTTATTGCCCTGAGCCTTTCAAGGGCAGTTCTTGCGTCTGCAAGCGAAAGACGCGCAATTCTTTCAGCAATGAATTTTGTCTCAGGCCTTCCATAAATTCCACGGTACCTTTTGGTAACCTTTTTTCTTTCAGGAGCCATTACTCTTCCTGCAAGAGCACGGTAATGGCCCTCTTCTAGAAGATTAAATTTCCTGCCTATCCGCCGTATCACTCTGTTTCTAAGCTCTTCTGGCCATTTTAAGTGTTCGCGCATGAACAGGTCCGCAATAAGGCTGCATGAGACACCCCAGGTTATGAGTGCTTTAATATATGGCGTTTCCGCTCTCAAATATTGTCTTGAAGCTGCGTCCTTTTCCTTACCTCTTAGACCAGGCCGATGCAGTTTTTCACTCGCCGCCCTGAGAGCTGTTGCCTGTTTTTTAGTGGTCCCAGCGGCCGGATCAAGTCTGCTTAGGAGATACTTTACTGTATTGCCCCTAAGCAAATCCCTTTCTGCCGCCACTTGCTTTGCAATTCTATCAGAAAACCTATCCTCGCGTGCTTGCTCCGCGTCTGTAAGTGGCCTTGCAATTCCAGACGGCTTCCTTGCCTCTAATACATGTTGAAGGCGCGATGGAAGAGTCATGCTTACTTTACCTGACTTGGGCACCACCATTCTACGGAATTTCCCAACAACTGGTGCTTCTTCAGGGCCTCTTTTTCCAGCTGCTTTGCTTGCTGCAAAATTCACTGCAGCCCGTAACACTACTTTCTCCCTTGCAGTTAGTGGCCCTCTTAGTGGGAGAGCTACGCCTCTGCTTGCTTTGCTCCGCGTTGCCTTAATGTTCTTTTTCTTCATCCAAATAATTAGGTTTCTGCAGAATAAAAAGACTTTCCCTTTTTACCCAATTACCTGCTTTAGCACGAATTCCGGGTCAAACTTTTCCAGGTCAGGGTACTCTTGTCCCACTCCCACAAAGAGAATCGGCTTCTTCAATTTGTAGAGCAGTGAGATTGTGGTTCCGCCCTTTGCGTCGCAGTCAATCTTTGTCAGCACAAACGCGTCAACTCCGGCAACCTTGTCATACTCTTGAGCCTGTTGCAGCAGGGCCTGCCCTGTAAACGCTTCCCCAACGTAAAGCCTCAGGTCTGGCTGGGTCACCTTTACAATTTTTTGCAGTTCCTGCATCAGGTTCCTATTTGTTTCCTGCCTTCCGGCCGAGTCAATCATTACAACGTCAATGCCGCGGCTTTGCGCGGTCTTTATTGCGTCAAACGCGACTGCCGCAGGGTCAGCGCCGTAACTGTGCTTTACAACCCTCACTTTTAGATTGCTTGCGTGCTTTTCAAGCTGCTCAATGGAGGCAGCCCTAAAAGTGTCTGACGCGCTCCAGATTACCTTAAACCCTTTTTCCTGCAGCCAGTAGGTAAGCTTTGCCATTGTGGTCGTTTTGCCGGCCCCGTTCGGTCCAAGGAAGAGAATTCTGTAGGGCTTTTCCTTTTTTGCTCTTATCTCCTTCTCAAGGTTAATGCCTTCTGTCTCCATTATTGCCGCAAGCACGCTTTTTATCTCTCCCTTTAAAACAGAGTCAATGTCCTGGCCCCCCCTTATTTTTTTGCCAACAAGCCTTTGCCTCAGATCCCTGCTTATTTCCTCTGCAGTTGTTTGCTCAACGTCTGCCTCAAGGAGCGATAATTCAAGTTCCCACAGCAAATCCTTTACGTCTGACTCGCTTATTGTTATTTCCACTCCAATTGCCTTTTTCAGCCTGCCGAGCTTTGAAACCTTTGCCTTTAATTCCCTTGGCTTTTCCTCTGAAACTTCAGCTATTTCCTCGGCTTCCTCTTCAGCAATTTCTTCCGGTTCTGCAATTTCCTCAACTTCTGCCTCTTTTGGAGCCTCAACCACTTCTGGCTTTTCCTGAAGTGCTTTGGGCTTTTTCCGAACAACCACTGGCTTTTTCGGGGGCGTGGGCTCTTCCAAAACCGGTTTCCTTGCAGGCTCTTCAGCCGGCTCTTGAATTAGTGTTTCTTTCTTTTCTTCAGCCGGTTCAACCTTTTTCCTAAATTTTTCAGCAAAACCGCTTAGTTTTTTCTTTAATAGCTCGAACAATCAGCTCACGCTTTGGTTTTTGGGTGCTTCTGTTTCCTTCCTTCTTACATTCTCTATTGCCGTGCCAATATTTCTGAGGTTTTGCACTGCAGCACTTTCCTCCTTTTGGACACCAATAATATCTTTCTGGATTTCTTCTTTTCTCTTGGCAAGGTCTTTTAGGGATTTTTCCACAGTTGAGCCCATTAGCACTCCGTCCCCAAGCCCTGTTTTAACCCGTTTGTTTGACTCAAGTGCAGCCTCAACATATACCCCTGCTCCCAGGGCAACCATTATTTTCTGGTTTTTTCCCGCTTTCTTGATTTCGTTGAGTGCCTGTTCGGCTGTGGCAGTTTCAACCATTAGGGTTTGGAGCGCTTGCATTTTTCTCTGCATGCTCTCTAACTTTGCCTGCTCTGCCTGATAGGCCTGTAGAACCTGCCGTCCCTTTAGTTCAACTTGCTTTTTCTCCGCCATTTGTATCACCTATCTCCCTTGTTTCATTCAGGGTTATTTGCCTTCTCTTTATCTTGTGCTTGCTCCCTATCAGGCAAAGAACCTTTTCGGTTGCATAGCTGTTGCTTTCGGCCTTTACCTTCATCGCAAACTTTATTGTTTTGCCTTTTTGTGTATACTGTCCGCTTACTTCAAATATTTTCATTGCAATTACCTCAGCTTAGTCCTTCGTCAATCCTTATAAGCTCGTGTCCTGTTGTGCGAAGCCCGGCAAGCGCAGCGTTGCTGTTTGCAATCACGCCGTTTCCGACAAACTTGTCGCCAAAGTTTGCTGTTGCCGTTGCTCCTTCCAATCCAGTTTCCTTTTCAATTTTCTTAAACTCTTCCTCCGAAACCAGTGGGTTTGCGATGAACCCCTTGTTTGTCAGCACGATGTTGCTTCCAACAAGGTCGCTTTCCGCAATCTCGGTTTCAACGCACTCAACGTTCAACGCTTTTCCAATCTCCTCAACCGTTTTTTTAGGAACCGCTTTTGAGCAGAACGCTTTTTCGTCGTTGCATCCCACCAGGTTTCCCAACGCAGTTATGCCTAAAACCTTTTTTATTCTTATTCCGCTTTCCTGCAGCGCGTCAATCTCGTCCTGTTCAGCTATTTCCGAAACCGCAAAACCGTGTGAGTTTCCTATTGCAAGAACCCCGAGAAGGCTGCTGTTTGCAAGGCTTGTGTAGATTGTTTCCAGCCCAAACAGCTTTTCCACTTTCTTTTTTTCCTTTGTTTCCATCACTTTTGGAAACAGCGCAATCTTGTCGGTTACAACCGAAAAAACTCCGACAAAGGGGCTGCTTTTCACCGTGCCCATTTCAATATTCATTTGGCTCACTTGCCTTTACTTGCCTGTGCCCCTTTTTATTTGGGAGAGCTCTGCGGCCTTTTCCTTGGCCTTTTTCTCCTTCTTTTTCTTTTCAATTTCTTCCTTTTCAGCGGCCTCCTCTTTACTTTCGGCCTTTTTTTCCTCTTTCTTTTCCTCTGGCTTCTCCTTTTTGGGCTTTTTAATCTTCTCGTCCTTTAGGTAAATCCTTGCCCTGTCCTCTTCCTTCACAACCTTTATCTCAAGTTTTCTTGGGATATGCTCTCTTCCCTTTCCCCACACTGCCTCGTTCACTGCCTGTGAGATAAACACGTTTTCATTCGAAGCCCTGAAGTGCTTGAATGCAAACTTTTTCAGGAAGTTTATTGCGCGGAATGCTCTCTTTGGGCGTGGTGCCCTGTAAACCTTTGAGAAGGAAACCACAAACTGCCTTTCCTCCGGCGTCTTTTCAGCCTTTTTCTCCTTCTTTGCCATTCACTACGCCTTTCCCTCTCTTTTTTTAAGTTTCCTGAACTTTTCTCCCAAGCTGGTGTCTCTCCAGTTCCTATGGGCCTTAGGATTCCAAATTCTCTTACCCGCCTTCTGCATTACCCACACAGGCGCGTTCGTAAGCCCTGGCCCGATCTTTTTCCTCGCCGAGATAAGGTACTTCTTCAAATCCTGGTCCTTGTTGCTGCTCATAAAAATCACTTTCTCTTAATGTTTATTTCCTTTTTCTCCGTCAACTTTTTCAGCAATCCCTTCAACTGCTCTTCATCAATTTTTCCCTGAACCTGCCCTGCGTTGAAGAGGTAAATTATTGTTTGAACTGCCTTGAAGTAAACCTCCTTGTTAACCAGCTTGACATTTGAAAGCCTTTCCCTTGCCTCCTCTGTCAACAGCCTCTTAACCAGGACATCAAGCTTTTGTTCAGTTTCAGCCTCTGCCTCCTGCTTTTGCCTCAGCTCCTCCATTTTCTTCTGCCTTATTTCGTCGAGCTCGGTCATTTTTTCCCCTCTTCAGGCTTTGGCGTTTCTGCAACCTCCTTTTCAGCTTGCTTTTCCTTAGCCCCCTTTTCCTCTTCACCCTTCTTTTCAACGTTTTCAGCGTGCTTTTCTCCCTTGCCCTCTTCAGGCCTCTTCTCATCCGGCTTTTCCGTTTTCTTCTCTTCAGCCTTTTGCGCAGGGTCCTCAGCCTTTTTCTCTTCACTCATTTTTTCAACCTTAACAACCGGCTTTGGCTTTGCAGATGCCTCCTTCGCGGCTTTCTCGTCCAAGACCTTTTTTACCTCTTTTGCCTTCTGGTTCAAATAACTTGCTCCCTTGCCTGAAAGGCTTCTCCCTGCCTTTTCCTTCTTCAGCAGGCCAAGCTTTTCAAGCTCTTGCAGGCAAACCCTTATCACTTTTCCCCCTGCCTTGAAGTGTTTGTGAGGCCTTGCGCCCCTGTTCTTTCTTCCGCCGTAATAGCTTTTCAGGCGGTTTGTTCCAACAAGCCCTTCCCTGTATGTGCGGTAGAGAATGCTGGCCATTCTTACGTAAAACCAGTCTGTTCTGTGCGGTCCCCTTTCCCTGTGCCTTCCGGTTTTGACAAAGTCCATCCACCCAGGTTGCTTTACCCGCCCTTTGAGATCCTCGGCTATTGCGTCAATCAAGGCGGTAGCGTGAACATCGTATATTCCCATGATTTCTCAGCTCCTTTCGGAGCGCTCTTTTGCTCTACCCTAAGGGAGCAAAAAAAAGCACTTTAATATAATCTTTCCCTCTGAAAAGCTTTAAAAAGCTTGCTTAACGCCTGCGCCTTGGCCCGATGGGAGGCATTTTGCGCGTTACCGTTTTCTTTGCCGTCTTTTTTGGTGGCACTACTGGCCCCCTGCTTTTTGCGGCTTGTCTTGCCCGTATCTTTGCTGCCGCTGTTTGCGCATGTTTTTTCCTTGCCAGCGCAAACCTGCCGCCCGCTTCTTTTAGCGTAATCAACTCAGTAAAAATTCTTCCAACGTCCAGTGGCTCCTTAAGGTTTCGCGTGTCCACCACCTTTCCGACCACCTCTCTTATTTCCGGGTGCTTTTCCGATACCAGCCCCTCTGCCGCACTGACCAGTTCTATTTCTGTCTCACGCGTCTTCGCTGCATCTGGCAATGGTTCAAGAGTAAACGAGCCGTTGAGCTCCAAAAGGCCTGGATCATCTGTGTGCCGGGGGTGCTGGTGAGGCCTAAAAGTAAGCCTGCCAATGGACACGTATCTTCCCGCTGGCCGTTGCCTGAGGATGTTTATCCCCTTAGGCCATAACTCTATCTTAAAATTAGCTCCTCCTGATGTTAGGGTAACTACCTTTTCCGGCTTTTCCCTTTTGACAGATCTCGGCGGACTCATGTTGTATCAAAAAAGTATGTCCTTTCAGGCTTTTAAGCATTGCTAAATCTTTATCTTGCCTTCTTTTATCTCCTTGAACAATTCTTTCATGTTAACCGTTAATTCCCCTGGCAAAGAGTCAATCGGAAACCACCCAATTTTGTCTGTTTTGTGCGGTTCCATTAGTTTTGGTTCTCCCTTCACCAGCCGTGCCTCAATTATTGGGTTTACCCAGTGCTGTTTCTCTTCTTCCAGAATGTGGTCTATAACTTTTAGAATTCTGGTCGGCTCAACCTCAACAGCGTACTCTTCCATTGCCTCTCTTTTTGCGCACTCAAACAGTGTTTCCCCAAAATCTAGTTCTCCACCCGGAAAGTTCCACTTGCCCCTCTCATTCTTTGCTTCAGGGCCGCGCCTTCCCATAAGCATTTCGCCATTCTCATTCCTCACCATTACTCCAATGCCTACCTTTACAACGTTTCCCGGGCTGCTCATTTTAACCGCCTCTTAAAGCTTGCGCCGCACTCCCAGCAGCTTACTTCAAGCCATCTGTCGGTTTTCTTCAAATCGGAGTTCTTTCCCTTTTTCAAAAAACAGTGGCACTTCTTGCAGAAGCTTGCCTTCAGTTCCGTTGGAATCGTTGCCTTGTTCCTTGAGCTAATCTTTCGCGCCACCCCAACGTATCTGTTGGCCCTCTCAACGTTCCCTTTTCCAAACTCTTTTCCGGCCAGCTCAAACAGCCTGTAAATTCTTTCAAGGGCAATCTCTTTCACAAAGGCCTTTCCCTTTTTCCTCACACAACCAACTTCTGTTTTCGTGAACCTTTTGGAAGCGAGCGAAGCGAGTGCTCCGAAAAGGTTCTTTGCGACCGCCGGGACTCGAACCCGGGACGAGACCTTGGAAGGGTCTAATGTTACCACTACACCACGGTCGCGTGCATTAAGAGTTGTCTACGGCAGTTTTTTTAACCCATTCCCTTTAATTCATTTTTGCCCAAAATTGGTTTATTATGGCCGGAAAATTTATTGTAATTGAGGGCTCGGATGCGAGTGGCAAGGCAACCCAGGCAAAGCGCTTGGTTGAAAGGCTTGAAGGGGCTGGCCGCGAGGCCGAGCTAATTTCCTTCCCGCGCTATGAAACCTTTTCAGGCTCTCTTGTTAAAAAGTACTTAAGCGGGGAATTTGGCTCAATTGAGGAATTGCCCCCCGAGTTCCCCTCTCTTCTCTATGCGTTGGACCGCTATGATGTGGCGAAGTCAATCGAGGAATCCCTTGCCGGTGGCAAGATTGTGGTTGCCGACCGCTTTACCGCTTCAAATATTGCGCACCAGGCCGCAAAGCTTTCAGGTGAAAAGCAAAAGGAATTCATTGAGTGGGTTAAGGGCGTTGAGTCAAGGCTTCCAGAGCCGGCTGTTACAATTTACTTGGATGTTCCGGCGGAAATTTCCCAGGGTCTTATGGATGCCGAGGGCAGGGAAAGGGATTTGCACGAGCAGAATCCTGCATACCTTAAGGGCGTTCGCAAGATTTATCTCTCCCTTGCAGAGCAGCAGGACTGGGAGAAGATTGACTGCGTTGTTGGAGAAAAGCTTCTTTCAATTGAGGAAATCCACGAAATGGTTTGGAAGGCCGTTGGGAAGCACATTTAAATATCTCCTCTGCTTTAGTATGTTGGTTTTGCATGGGTAGTTTGAATTACACTGAAATTGTAAAGTTCGCCCTTTCCTGGGTTTCCAACAGGGAAGCAATAAAATATGCTCTCATTGTTTGGGCTGTTTCAATCATTTCAATTGTTTTGGTTGCAGGGGCCTTCCTGCTTGCCTTTGGACCTTTAATTTCCAGCCTTGTTTCAAATCCCACAAACTTCCTTTTTGAAATAACTGCCAATCCCGACTTTTTTGCAGCCAATATTCTTTCCACAGTATTCTTATTCGCTGTTTTAATACTTGTTCTCACTGTGGCCAGCGTTGTCGTAAACCTTTACATCTCAGTTTTAATGAACTTTTTTGCGTTCAGGTCCTCTAACACCCAGTACGCGGAATTCCCGCTTTCAAGGCTTGTTTGGTTTTTTGTTTTGCTTTTGGCTGAAGCGTTTTTGGTTTCCTTTTTTTGGGTTCACCGAAAGGCATGGCTTTTGGGGGTCGCCATTCTGGTTGCAATGCTTTTTGCCGTACTCTCACTATTCAACCTGGCTCTTCTTTTGGTTGCATTAATTCTTTTTGGTCTTATTGCCCTTGCCCTAATAGTTGCCCCGGTTTACCTTTTCTTTTCGGGAAGCCAGGACAATGAGGCAATTGTTGTTAACAAGTACTTTTTGCTGTTTCCGCCTTCGCTTGTTGTGCTGGTTTTGCTGTCAATTTTGCAGCCGCTTTTCCTAATCCTTTTTGCGTTTGTTTTTGTCGCATATTTTGCGGTAATGATTTACTGCTCAATCCGCGTTTTCTGCAATACCCCTGTGTTTCTCTCTAGGGGAACAGGGCCTTTGGATTCAATCAGAACTTCCCTTAGCTTGACCAAGGGGAAAGTTCTTGACATTTTTGCTGCAATGGTAATCGGGGGCGTAGTGTCAGTCATAGTGTTCGCCTTGGCAAGCATGATTCTCACGGCTATTTTTTCGTTTGCAGTCGGCCCCCTAATCCCGGAAAACATTTGGGGAGCGGGAGACTTCCTGCAATCTATTTCAATGATTGATTCCGCTGCTGCAGGGGGCGAAAGTATTTCAGGTGAGGAGATGCAACTTGCTTTGGAGAGCATTAGAACAGGCATTGCGCAATCTATTGCCGAGTCAATTGCAGAGCTTATTGTTACCCCATTTGCAATGCTTTTCGGAGTGTTCATGACGGTTGGAATCTACCTTCAGCTTATTCCAAAAGAGCGGGCCAGGCCTGCCGTCCCAAAAAAGTGATAAAAGCCAATTTTCCGTGAATTAGTTCCTTCATTTTCGTGAACCCTTTGGAAGCGAGTCTTCGAAGAGGGCGAGTGCTCCGAAAAGGTTCTTTGCGACCGCCGGGACTCGAACCCGGGTCGTAACCTCGTTGCTCCGTGAACGGGGCGACAGCGAGCCTAACAGGCGAGCGCTTCGCCGGGTTCTTGGCAAGGTTAAATGCTAACCACTACACTACGGTCGCGTTTTGCCAGAAAACGTGCTCTATAAGATTTTATTTGATGACTAATGTTTTTAAAAGAAACACGGCGACAAAGACTACTGCAAATACCCCAATGATTACTATTGCTTCCTCTATTGGTGTGCGTTTATTTGTTTCCGGCTCTTTTCCCCGTTCATCTGGGCCCTCTGCTTTTGGCTCTTCTTTTGGCTGGCTTATTTTGGTTTCAACAATACCCTTTTGGGGGATAATCTTTGCAGAGTATATTAGGTTAGGGCTTTTAACCAGCACAAAGTATTCGGTGTCCTCAAAGTTTTCAATTGACAGAGAAACCCGTTTCTTTGACAGCGCGGCAAGAGTTGGGTGTTGTTCTGCGATTTCCTTTTCCCTGGTTTTCAGGGAAATGTCAACTTCTGTGTCTTCGTTTCCAAGGTTTTGCAGGTAAATCTCTATTTTCAGGGTGTTGAGGTCTATGTAGCCGTATAGGTCCATTACCTCAACAAGGGCGCCTTCTTTGGATTCTTCCCCTGGAAAAACAGTAATGCTTGTTTCAACTTTAGGGTGTGCTGAAAAAACCGAGTAGCTTCCTGAAAGGTAATAGCCCTCCCCTATCTCCCTTTTTATTATTGTTTTCCACGACAGCAGAACCTTTTCAAGTGGCTTGAGCAGCAGGGTTTGTTGGTTTCCTTCAATTAGGAAGCCCGCCGGCATAACTATTTCAACAGGCACTATCACAAAGCTGTCAAGCTTGTTTTCAATTAGCGTGTTTATGTCCTGCCAGGAGTTTGCCTTGATTTCCTTGCGCTCTGCCCGAATCGAAATAATGTCTGAGAACGGAACGTAGTTAATTAGGGTTACCTCTACGGTTTTTGGCCAAATTTGCACTGCTGTGCCCTGTGCCGAGGTGATGCTGTCGGCTGCGTTCTTGAAGTCCGGGAAGTGCCCCATTTCAATGTGGGTTGCGTCAACGAGCCCTGCTTCCCCGTAAGTGCTGTCAATTGGAACCCACCCTGCTTTTGGGTTGTAGGCCTCCAGCCAACCGTGGAAATTCCATTCCTGGGCTGAAAACACTGGGCCCACAATTACCCTTGTTGGAATTCCTTTCGCGCGCAGCATTGCAGCGGAGAGCACTGCAAACTCGTCACAGGTTCCGCGCTTGTTCTGGTATGTTTGCTTTGCGGAGTAAACTTCCGGGAAGTAGGCTTTGTCGTAGGTCACATACTTGTGCGTCCAGTCTATTACTTCTGCAACGGTTTCAAGCCAGCTGTCCTGCGGAAACCTGTTCAGCGCAAGTGTCCGCATTCCTGCGTCATCGCTTTCAATGTATTCTGTTGCCTCTGTGTATTCGCTGAACTCTGTTATGCCCTGGCTCAGGTTGAAGTCCTTGAGCCCGCGCGGCCTTACCTTTTTGTGGACCATTGCCTCAATTTTGTAGGTAAACGAACCCTTTTCGTTTACTTCAAATACTGCGTATCTGTTGCCGTAATCGTCTTCCTCTGTTTTTGCCTCTATGGTTTTGCCGTTTATTTCAAGAACCTGTTTAACTTGGGTTATTTCCTGTTCTGCGGTATTCTGAAAGCTCAGAACCTTGAGCTTTACAGGGCTCCTCAGGCTTCCGGAAATTGCCCCCCCAGCACTCAAAACAACCCTTGCATCTATTTCCTGAACTGTGCTGGGAAAGGGCAGTTCCTGTGCAGTGCAGGCATTCAACAGAAGAAGCAGGGCCACCGCAACCAGTCCCAGCTTCATAGTTTCACCTTTTTTTCCCTTGCCGCCCGCTCAACATTGTGCCTTAGCACTGGGTTTTTTTGCTCTTTTGCAAATCCCTGAATTTCCTTTTTGGACATTTCAAGCGGCCTGAACACAAGCGCGCCGCCCGGTCCCTCTACAAGCACTTCTATTGAAACCTTTTTCCCAATCATTTTTAGAAATAGGTAATTGAACAATATAATTGTTTTGATTGGATTGGGCCTGGGCGGAATTGAACCGCCGACCTCGACCTTGTAAGGGTCGCGTCATACCACTAGACCACAGGCCCGCTGAAAATCTTTGAGTGGAAAACTATTTTAATCCCGCTTGCTTTCTTTTTTTCGCAAACACCAACGTTTAAATATGCCTTAAATGTTATTATATCCGGTGATTTTGCTATGTCTGTTCTATTCAGTTTGAACAAGCAGGATGTGCAGCTTCCAAGGCTGATTGGCGCTTTTATTATTGTTGCAGCCCTTTTGATGTTTGTGAGGGCCGGCGCTCAAATGTTTGACTCTTGGGACGCGGTAAAGGACGCAAGGCAGTGTTTTGATGAGGTTGGAGAGAATCCGGCTTACATCTCTGTTTCCCAGTGCAGGGAAATGGCTCTGGAGCTTGGCTTGTACGTTAAGTTCAGCCAGTTTGAGCTGACCAAGAGGCAGTTCTGGTCTGCGTTGCTTCAGCCAATTGCTTCTCTTTTGCTTTGGGCCGGCGCTCTGCTGTTTGGATTAATAGTTTACAGGGCAAACTTTGTGCCTGTTAAGGCAGTAAGGCCTGTAAAGCCTGCCAGGAAGCCGGCTAAAAAAAAGTGAGTTGAAAAAGGTTTTAGACTGCTGTAAGCACCTTTACCTTTTTCGATTCCTCAATTTTTCCCTTCTTCATTCCGACAATGGTTTTAATGCCGGACTTTTCAGCCTGCCCAAGAAGCCTTTTCGTAACTATGCCGTCAAAGACAACGCATTCAACCTTTTTCTCGCTCTCCATTGCCTTCAGCAAATCCCTTACGCTAACCTCTTTCACTTGCTTCATGTCCTTTCCCAAAAGCCTTGCCTTAAGGCTGCTTTCAAGCTCTTTCAGGACAGGCCCAAATTTGCCCAAATCCTGCTTTAGCTCGATTTTTGGCGGTTCCCTAAAAGACCTTTCATACCCTCTTCCTGGCCTGTCAAAGCTTCTTCCGTAGCTGGTTCTTCCGGTGTCTTTTCCCCTTTGGGGGCCTCTGTCGTAGCTGCTTCCTCTGGGGTTTCTTCCGCTGGGCCTGTCAAAGCTTCTTCCGGGTCCTCTTGAAGGGCTTCTTCCGTAGCTGGTTCTTCCGGTGTCTTTTCCCCTCGGCGGACTTCGGTCATAGCTGTTCCTCATAGGGTTTCTTTCCCGTGCCCGGTCAAAGCTTCTGCTGCCGCTTCTTCGCACTGGGCTGTTTTCCCTTGGCCTGCCTCTTAAGTAAGACCTTTTTCCAAAGTCCTCGCTGGCCGTTGTTTTTTTCAGGCAGGTGATTATTTCCTTGCCTGTGAGCTCTTCAACTTCTTTGCCGTCCGGGGCCTTTGCAATTTCCTTAATGCTTGCAACGTCTATTAGCTTTCTTGCAATTAGGTCTCCGCCTCTGTCTCCGTCAACAAAGGCAGTTACGCTCTTTTTTCTGCTCAGGTCAATAATGCTTTTCGGAATCCTTGCTCCGTCTATTGCGACCGCGTTCTTTATTCCGTGCTTTAGCAGGTTTAGGACATCTGCCCTGCCTTCAACTATTACTATTTCCTTGCTTTTTTCCACGTCCGGGCCGCATGGCAGCTTTTCCTCTCCAAAAGACTTGAGGGCTGCCTTTCTCACGCCCGTTCTGACGGCTTCCGTCATCTCGTCTGTTTCAGGCATTGCAGTACTCAGCTGCTTTAGCAGCTCTTTTGCCCTCTCCTGTACCGCACTTCTTTTTTCCTTTCTTGAGTCCTCAATCTTCTTTATTTTGAATGAGGAGTCGCATGGCCCTACCTTGTCAACCGACTCAATTGATGCCGCAAGCAGCGCGGTTTTTACAGTGTCCATGCTGCTTGGGACAATTATCTCACCACCTGTTTTTCCACTGTGTGTCTCAGCGTTTACTTCTATCCTGCCAAGCTTTCCGCTTTTCTGCAGTTCCCTGAGGTCCATCTCTTCTCCGATAAGGCCTTCACTCTGGCCCCCCAATTATGTCGTGCTTGTCAACTATTCCCTGCACTTCAAAATCTATCAATATCTGGTATTTAACTGTGTTAACATATGCTTTTGCCATTTCATCACCTTTTCACCGCTTTTTGCGGTGTCTTTTTTTCCGTTTTGAGCTTTTCCAAAGCTCTTAGAAAATTAGGGTTTTTCAATGCGTGCAACCGCTTCAAGAATTTTTCCCTTGCTTGCGTGCACTGTGATTGTTTTTTTGGTTGAGTTTTTTCCTTTTAAAATTTCAACCTGTGAGTTAAATAATTTTCCCAATTTTTTGAGAATTTCCTTATTTGCTTTCTGCTTTTGCGCGGGTGAGCAAACCTTTATGCGCAATTCATGTGGTGCATCAAACCAAGCCACTTCAAAGTTGGCGGAGTTTGGCACCACCTTTAATTTCAAAATCACTCCTTTTTGAATATTATCGCGCAATTAAACCCCCCAATGGGGATAAAACAAACTTTTCGCGGTAAAACCCTATTTTTCTAAAATATTATGCTGCGGAAAAGAATAAAAAGGCGGTAGCCTGGTTTAACCCAAGCCTCGTTCTCTCTTCTTTTGCCCTATATCCAGCAAAAAACGCCTGTATTCCACTATTTCTCGGCTTTTTTCGGTTTTCCTTTGCTCTGTTTTAGCAAAGAATCTGACTTGTTGTCTCTTATCCCTACTTGGGAACTTTCTTTCACCTTCGGCCTCAGCCGCAATCTCTGCAATCTCTCCATGCAATTCCCTTGTCCTTGCTACAATCATCCTTTCAGCCATTCTCACGGTTTTCATATCAGGCTCGACTTTTTCAAGCTCGGCAAACGCCTCTCTCGCATACCATTTTGCTATATGCTCTTTGATTGGCCGCCTACTGGCGCGAAAATCTTTCACTCGTTGCCATAACGCAGCAAGCCTGCCGCGCTTTTTTTGCGGCTGTCCTTTTCTGCTTTTCTTTGACATTCTTACCCATTTATTTTTATGTCCTTCCCACTTCTTAAGTTTTATGGCGCGCTACAACAAGGGAGCAAACGCAGAGCGCGAACTGATTCACATGCTTTTCAAGCAGGGCCTGGCGGTTTTGCGCGTTGCCGGAAGCGGCGCAACCTCTTTGCCCAGCCCTGACGTTGTTGCAATGAAGCCTGGTCTGCAGCTTGCAATTGAGTGCAAGGCGTGGAACAAGGCTTACCTCAGCATTTCCAATGCCCAAATGAAGGAGCTTCGTAAGTGGAGTGAAATGTCCGGAGCTGAGCTTTATATTGCCTGGAAAATTCCACGAAAGGGCTGGCGGTTCCTTAAGCCAGAGCAATTCAATGATTCCCCAAAGGGCTTTAATATTTCGTTGAAGAAAGCCCTAACCCACGGAATTGATTTGGGCGTTGTAATTGGCGAGCAAAGTCAGATCGTGCAATAGCCTGCCAGAGCTTTTTAAACCTTATTTATCACACTTTATTGGGGGCTGTTTCAATGAGGGTTCAGTTGGATGAGATGATTGATGAAATCAAGCAAAGGCTTAGCAACTGCAAAAGCATCAGAAACCGTGTTCTGCTGGAGCGTGCCCTAAACTCGCTTTCAGAATTCAAGCGCTTGAACGAAAAGAAAATCCTCTGATTTTTACAGCAGGCTGGCAACAAAGAGAAGCGTTATGCCAATCATGCCAACCACCAGCAGTATTATTACCGCGTCAATTGATAACCCTGTTCCCGCACTAATCAGGCTAAAGTTCTGATACGCAAAATATCCTGCTAATCCGCAGAAAACAACTCCCAGCACTATAAAGAGCAGGGAGATTATCCTGTTTCTCACCCCAAGACCCCTTACCTTCATCTCATCCATGTCCTTTTGAATGGTGTCAACCTGTGCCCCCAGCGCGTTAAGCTGGTCTCTTACCCTGTCACTTAGATCTGCAACAGTTTTAACGGTTTCACCAATCTGTTCCTGAAAGGTTTTGCTTTGCCCTGTAATGTCCTTCTCGTACTTTTGCAGGTCTGCGATTACCTCTTGCTCAATTTTTCCCTTTGCAGCCTCGCTTGCCCTTTGGGCCTCCTCATCTATGTATTTTGTAAGCCTTGGCTTTTCCAGCTCAAGATCTGACTTAACTATCTTGCTTATTTCACTTCTCAGCAAGGCAAAGGTGTCAGCTTGCCCCACCAAAAGCAGCCGCTTGGCGTTTTCCATTGGAACGCCAAGGTCCTTCAGGGTTTTAAGAATCTTTTCCTCACTGTCGCCGTTTGCGACCATCTGCTGGATTATTTCAATAATGCTTTTTTCCTTTTTCTTCACTTCCGCCATACAACAACCCTGCTTATTCTACTGCTATCTGGATTTCCTCAAACTCCGTAATCTCAACCTGCCGGCTAAACTTTTTACTATATGATCGTGCTTTCACATTAAAATAGATTTTGGTTGTACCCTCCTTCAGCGGAGTCAGCGAAAAAACCAGGTTTTCACAAGCTCCCACCGCCAGTGAAAGCATTTGAACGGATTCTTCTTCCTCAAAGAACCCTGCTTCGTGGTTTTGCTCAAACTCCATCCCTTCAACTGTTTCCTCGCCGTCATTGCATGCCTCAATCTCTGCGTTAAAAGGGGTTCCAACGAGCACAAGCTCTGGAACTATTATTTGGTAGGAAATGCGCGGAACTTTCTCCTTCGGAGATATAACGGTAAAGCTTGCGCCCACAGTTTCGTGGTAGGGCGCTTTGGCTGAAATGATTATCGCACCCGACTCTTCACTGAAATCAAGTTTGATTTTCTCTCCAGGAAGAAGCTGTTCAATTTCAAGAACTTTCTCCCCTGACTGCCTCGCAACCTCTATGCTATTAATTATGTGCACCGAATTGTTCCCAATAAATACGTCTAAGCCGCCTTCCTCTGTTTCCTCTTGGGAAAATTCAAGGCCAGGAGTATAAAGTAGCAGGTAAAACAGGGACGCACCGAAAACAAGGTAAATAAATGCAAAGAATGCAATAACCTTGCGGTGTTCTCTCATCTTTTCAAACATACTAATCTCAAGGGCGTTTTTCTTAATAAATTTAATCCTTTAGCCGTCCCCTGGCCCAGTCCTCCAGCACAATTCCTGCCGCCGCATTGGTGTCAGGGACCCCCCCCTTCAAGAGCTTTTTTCTCTTCACGGCAATTTCCTCAAGGACTTTCTCGCCTTTGCCCAAAATCCCGTATTTTTTCTTCAGTTCCCCTGAATTGTTCTTTTGAACAAATTCAATGAGTTTCAACGCAGCAAGCTCCCTGTCCCCAAGGTCCTGCACATTTTTTGCCCCAACCAGAAACAGCTTGAATTCGTCCCTTTCGTTGAACGGAATTACGCCTGGTGAGTCCACAAGCATTACCTCTTGATTTAGCCGTACAAGCTGTTCGCCCCGTGTAAAACCCGCTTTCCTGCTGGTGCGCACCACCTTTCTTCCCTTCAATGCATTTATCACGCTGCTCTTGCCGGTGTTTGGATACCCAATAACTCCAACAACAGACTTTCCTTTGCCGGCAATCCCTATTTCGCGCATCAGCCTCTTAACCCCTTTTCTGTCCTTTGCGCTGAGGAAAACGCAAACTGCAGGCTTTGAAATCCCCCGCTTTGCCCTCTTTGCTCTCTCCTTTGAGACAAGGTCTGCCTTGTTAATTGCGATAATCAGCTTTTTTCCAGAGTCAACAACTTTGCTTTCCAGAGCACGGTTTCTGGTTTCTTCAGGAAAGCGGGCGTCAACAACCTCTATTACTATGTCAGACTGTCGTATTATCCTACCAACCCGTGAAGCAAAACTCTTTCTCATCAAACCACCAATGCTAATTATTAAATATCCCTTTTGTTATATTAATGGTAATATGCCCAAAAAAATATATCTTGTTTTTGCCATTGCGCTAATGATTGCGCTTGCCGGTTGCATTCAACAGCCGCCTGAGGAAGATGATCTAATAACAGGAGCAGACGATGAAGAGTATTTTCTTGAACCGGTTTTCGATGCCACAATGCCCCCCTTGCCCGCGCCAATCCCTGGAAACTGCGAGGCAATGGAAAGCCAGTTTGAGAAAGATCAGTGCGCTTTCACCTCGGCTATTGAGTCCAAGGACCCAGCTCCCTGCTCTGGAATTTCAGAGCAGTGGATGCGAAACAACTGCGTTTTAGGAATCGCAAGGGAAAAGCTTGATACATCTGTTTGTTCCAATATGGAGAGTGCTTACGGTTCTGACAACACAAATGTGAAAAACATGTGCATTGCCGATGTTGCGGTTGAAGTGTTTTACGCTGACGAGTGCTTTTACCTTCTGGGATCGCTCTGGGAATCGCGCTGTGCAGACAACCTGGAAAAGCGCTTTACCGAAGAGTGCCTGGAACTTGAGTCGCAGGCCTGGGACACGCTTTGCTGGGGCAAGGCAATGCAAATATGCAACAAAATTTCTTCACAGTCCTGGAGAGAGGTTTGCATTAAAAAGTCTGCAATTGAGTCAGGGGACGCTGAGAAATGCCTGCCATTGCACGGATTTGAAAGGGACACCTGCTTTGAGGAAATAGCGGCGGCTTACCAGGACCCCTTAATCTGCGAAAGCGTTTTGGACGAGGCCATAAAGCAGATTTGCCTTGAAAGGGCCAGCAAGGGCCATTTTCCCGACCTAGAGTAGCTTTAGATCGCCCAAAAACTTGTCCAATTCTATCTCTTCAGCTGGCCCCACCGCGATGCATGTCGGTTCGCCTGGCGCTATCTGCGTTAGCCCGGCGTCCTTAATAAGCGCGGCGGGAAAGATCTTTTTCATTTTCTGAAACAGTTCAAGCAGTTCCCGCTTGTCACCAACCTTTAGCACAATCTTCTTCATTCCCTGCTGCTTCCATTCCTCAACCACTTTGGAATCCGCTTTCCCAAGAACCTCAACGCTTGCATGGCTTGCCTGCGCCGCAATCTTTCCCTTCCCCATACCCAAATCGGTTCTGACAACAATTGCCTGCTTCAAATCCATAACTATCATTTCCTCTTTTTCTTTTTATACTCTTTTATTGCCTTCCTCAGTCCGTCAACCGCCAAAACGCTGCAGTGAACTTTCGCAGGCGGCAGCCCGCCGACATAACCCGCCACATTCTGCTTTGTGATTTTTTCCGCCTCACTTAACCTCATTCCCTTAACCACTTCTGTTAACGCCGAGCTTGTGGCAATCGCGGCAACACATCCAAAGGTCTTTACTTTAATGTCTTCAATTACCTCTTCGCCCTTCTTGTTCTTGCCAATCTTTAAGTAAACCCACATCACATCTCCGCATATTTTGTTGCCGACCTTTCCAATTGCATCAGCATCCTTTATCTCGCCAATATTTTTTGGGTGCCTGAACAAATCCATTGTCTTATCACTATACATTTCA
This sequence comes from Candidatus Iainarchaeum sp., assembly GCA_017609945.1. Taxonomy (GTDB): domain Archaea; phylum Iainarchaeota; class Iainarchaeia; order Iainarchaeales; genus JAFCCZ01. Next base: position 3,887 of record JAFCCZ010000008.1, on the reverse strand, counting down.
ATTCCCCCCCTTATACATTGGGCTTATCTCCCTCAGTTTTCCAACAATTTCATTTACACTTTCAATAACCTGCCTAATATCCTTTTCTTTGGTGTCTCTTCCCATTGTAAGCCTCAAAGAGCCGTGCGCCTGCCAGGGCTTCAACCCGATTGCCAGTAGCACGTGGCTTGGGCGCAAATCCTTTGTGCTGCACGCGCTTCCTGTGGAGCAGGCAATTCCCTTGTCATCAAGCATCAAAACCATGCTCTCGCCCTCCACAAAATCAAAACCCAAGTTCACATTGTTGCTCAACCTCTTTTTCCCGATTTCAGGCCCGTTCATCCAGGAGTTTTCAATCTCCAGCGCCTGCTTCACAAGCCCTTTTGCAAGCTTTCTCTTCCTTGCAGCCTCTTTCTCCCGTTCCGCCTCGGCAATCTCCAGGGCCTTTGCCAGTCCGACAATCCCTACAACATTCTCTGTTCCGCTCCTTAACCCTTTTTCGTGCCCTCCTCCGTGCATTAAAGGGCGTAGTTTTGTGCCCTTTCTAACGTACAAAAACCCAACACCTTTTGGGCCGTAAAATTTGTGCCCGCTTGCGCTAAGCAAGTCAATATTCATTGCCTTAATGTCAATCTTTTCCTTGCCCACACTCTGCACTGCATCTGTGTGAAAGTAAATTTCCCTTTCCCTGCAAATCTTTCCAATCTCAGCAATTGGTTCTATGGTTCCAATTTCATTGTTTGCGTGCATCACGCTGACCAGGATGGTTTCCTTGCCAGTCGCGGCCTCCAGTTTGGGCAAATCAATAAATCCTTCCCTGTCAACCTCAAGATAAGTTACTTCAAACCCGTCCTTTTCAAGGAACTCGCAGGCACGCTCTACTGCGTGGTGCTCTATTTTTGTTGTTACAATATGTCTGCCCTTTTTCCTGTTGGGGTAGGCAATTCCATGCACCGCGGTGTTGTCCCCTTCTGTCCCCCCGCTGTTGAATACAATCTCTTCCGGCTCTGCATTTATCGCGCTTGCAACAGTTTCCCTTGCACGCTCAATGGCTTCCCTTGCCTCTCTTCCAAACGAGTGCAGGCTGCTCGCGTTCCCGTACTTTTCAGAAAAGAACGGCTTCATCTCCCGCAAAACTCTCTCGTCCAAGGGGGTGGTTGCCGCGTGGTCCAAATAAATGCGCTTCATTCCTTTTGCCTCCAGCATCTGCATCCGAATTTTTCAAAATGCTTTTCAAGGGCCTCAAAGATGTTCTTTGATTTGGGCATTTCCCTTACAAAGGACCTAGTCAGACAATAAACCCGTTCCTTGCCTCTTGCTTCGCTTGCCACAAAATTGCACTGCTTCAGCGCCTTCAGGCTGTGGCTCAGCCTGCTTTGTTCTGCGTTCAATTCCCTTGCAAGTTCTCCCACGCTTTTTGGTTTCTCCCTAAGGGATTCAATGATTTTTACCCTCAGCTCGTTTCCCAGCGTTTCCAGGCAAAGGTGATAGGGCACTAAATCAGCTTTCATATGAAATTAGTTTCATATAACCCTTTTAAATCTTTTGTTTTCTGCTTAGAACAAGCATTACTCCCGTGAACACGATTATTACAATAATCACTTTATTCTCCGGGATCTTTACAGGTTCGCCTAGTTCGCTTCCAGGGAATACATGGAAGCTTGTGCACTCCTTATCTCCGTTTGAAACAATCTCCGCACAAACCTTGTAGTTTCCCTCGCTGAAAGAAACTTCTGCATCCGGGATTCCCACCTCTCCAAAGGTGTAGGTTTCTGTCGAATTGTTCTGAGTGGTCTGCCATTGTGTTGCACTTGGCATTCCCAGCAGGTTTCCTTTTACCAGATTTTTTATCGAGAACTTGAAGTCTTCCCCCGTTGCTTCATCATTTATTTTTAGTACAACCTCAGTTGTTCCGCCCTCATGAATGTCTGTTGCGGTAATGCTGTTAATTTTTGGTTCTGTTGGGACGGGCCCGCTGGACGAGACATTAATTGTTTTGGTTTTGATTCTCTCCATAGTTTTGGTTTGTGCACGCCCCGTAGCTTGGATTTGGGCATTGCTCGTTTTCATTCCCGTACTCAAGATTGTCCGCCCCCGTATCCTTATCTGCGGGGTACATTGCAACCAGTTTAATTCCTCGCGCGTTTGCCACGTCAATAAGCTCTTGCACAACCCCGGTTTCGCATTCTATGTTGTCAGTTGGGTTTGGGGCACTTGTTCTGGGTATTGGGATGCGTGTATCTGGCAAGCCAAACTCATAGCCTGGCCCGTCGTCAATCATTGATATTTCCCCGCACCTGTAGCCCTTCCAATCGTGCCCTACCCCTTCCCATGCCGAATAGTAAGTTTTGTCGTGGCCCCCTGTTGGGTCGTTGTCTGCAATAAATACAGCTATTTTGTATGCAAGCGACCGCCACCAACCATCTGCCTCCAGTTTTTGAATCGCCATGTTTGTGGACACGCCCCAGGATTCTCTGCCGTCATCCATATATGTATCGTCCTGTTGCAATCCAACGATTGCACCGTTGGCTGACCCAATCCCGCCAGTTCCCCATTCAAGATAATTGAGTGGTTGGGTTGGGCAGCCAGTGGTATAAGTCATACTCCTAAAACTTGAAGCCATTGCTATTATTTGGTACTCTACGTCTGTGACCTGGGTTAATGCTTCAAGGCCGCTTACAATGCTGCCAATGTCTGGGCAGATCTGCGCCCAGCAGTGTGACCCAAAGCTGGTTCCACAACTGCTTGAAGTGTCAATAACAAAAATAAGGTCAAGCGGGGCGCTGTCAACAACAGCCTGGTCAACTGTAAAGTGTCCTGAAATATCTTGGGCGTTCTGCTCAAATTCGAATTCCAGCGTAGCCGGTAAATCTGCCCTAGGAACTGTTTTTTCAGTGGTCCCGTTGGAGAACGTTGTTACTACCGGAGGCCCAAGGAGGCATTCGGCGTAAGCCACGCTGCAAAAAAGCAGAATTGTTAATGAAATTAACATTGTTTTTACTAATTTCATTTATATACTCTGCCTATTTAGCAATTAATAAGGTTTTTGGGAGTCGAATTATCTTTTAATCTTTTACGGTGGAACTATTTAATTATGCGCAAAAAGGGAAATAAGCCCCCCGGAGGGTCTGGAGGAAAAGGATCTGGCGGAAGGGGGCACCGCGGAAACCGCCCTGGGAAAGGTAGGCCACCTCCAAAGAAGTTAACCCCAAGCCAGTATGGCGCAATGAGGGCCCGCCTTGTGAAAACGCCTTCTTTTGTAGCAAAGGCAATACACAATCTCCCTACTGCCGTCCCAAGTCTTGCAAAAATATTCAAGGAAATTCCAAGGCAGGTGAAGTTGACGGAAGCTGGTATTAGGCAAGTTGAGGAACACTTAACTCTTTCTGCGGTTGAGGCTGAGATGTTTAGGCAGGGCCTTTCACCCGACTGGGGGGCAATCAGAATGTCTTTTTTTGTGGAAACCGCACAAGGGCAAGCGCAAATTACAATTGAAAAGACATCAACTGGTTGGAAAATGTGGGTTCACGACCGGTCGACTGCTTGAAATTTTTTCCGAAACCTTTTTATTTAACTTATGACTAATATTAAGCATGCCTTTAACCGGTCTTATTGCGGGTGCTAGAAGAAGATCTGCTTTAATGGAGCAAAAAACCGAGCAAATTGAGTTCTCGCAGGTAAAGCAGGAAGTAAAGAGGACCATTGATTTCTCTTCAGAGATAGAACAGGCTGCAAGGGAGCCACAGTTGCAATGGCAGGAGTGCAAGCACCTTAAAACGGTCGGCGAAAGGAAGTTTTGCAAGCGCTACTTCAGCCTTTGTGCGCAGGACAAGTGCAGTAGCAAGCTGATTAATGCCGAAGAGAACGAGTTTGACTTTAAGGGCATCCTTAGCGGAAAATAGTTGGTT
>JAFCCZ010000065.1 GCA_017609945.1 Candidatus Iainarchaeum sp. | reverse complement strand
TGGCCTGCTTCAAGCCAGTGGGCCTTTGCCTGGGCCTGAAAACGTTCACTCGCTCCATTTGGGGCGACCAAAGGTTTACTGCATGAGAAATGTTCGATTGCCCATGAATAAAGTAGTCGGCTTTTGAAAGAAGCAAGGCCTCAATAAGAACCTCTTCGCCCAAAATTGCCTTTGATTCATTTTTTAAAAGCGGGTCGTCCTTATTTATTAAATGTGTTTCGCCGCCAACTGCCCTCTTGGCGTTGTAGTGAATAACTCTTTCTTTGTAACGCCCCTTAAATTTTTCCAGCACACGCGAATCGTCAGTGGCAACAAGAATCCTGGAATTAGGGTGCCCTCTCAAATGATAATCAATGAGTGCAAAGTACTCCTTAAACGGAACATTGTCAAGGGAACCGTTTCTCCGATACCCATAGCCCAACCGACGCAACGGGCTACGAAGTTCATAGTTGTTTGGCCCCCTAATATGAACACCAATAACACGTTGCCCGTCCATAAACTTCTTTCTGAATTCCTTAACCTTTTTCAGGATGAACGGCCTTACTTTAATGTACTTGTTGATGTCAAGTTTTGGATGCTTGCCGCCCTCAAAGTGCGCTTCGCGATACGCAACAACGCAAACGTTTTCCGGGCAGCCGTTGACTTCGTATCTCAAAAAAATTTGCTTATTTGTATTCCTACTGCTGCCAGGAAAGTCTTTTCTTGCCTTGCCAATCTCTTGCTCTGTGGGCGCAATTGGCAAAGCATCATTAACCGTGTAGTCATTAATTGGCTCAAAATAATACTCAAAAGCATTGGTCTTACCGTGGTGACCAGAAGCAGACCAGTAAGGTATATCGTTAACCCAGTACGGAATAACTATTGGCCGGTCCTTCAACTTATCTACTGCAGACATAAACTTAAGGAACTCAATTACGTGGGAAAACAGGCCGGCCTTTTTCCGGCCGACATATATAATATACTTCGGATTCTGCAGGCCAGGCCCAATCTTTCGCACAATCTTTGAATCCATTTGATCACCAAACCTGTAGCCAAACAGCTCAATGTCCTGCCTGTAAATTTCTGCAACCGCCTTCCTTGTTTCTTCGTTATAGTATGCAGGGAAATCCTGCCCGCGATCGCTTTCGTTGGAACGGCCAAGCTGGGCAGTTATGCCAAGCTTTTTTCCAATGGACTTAAATTCCTCGGCAAAGTTTTCCAGGTGAACAACATGATCAACAAGAATTTTTCCTCTCTCATTGGCAATAAAGTGCGATTGGTCAAAGCGCAGCGAAGGGTGCTTGAAATTGTATCCGTCTCTCTTCATTTTCACAACTTCCTCAAAAGACTTGCCTTTCACTGCTTCATAGTCAGGATGCGGCCTTTTTCCCGCCACATTGTCGTGCCAGCGCGACTTATCCATTTTGGCGTACTTATATGCTGAAACAAGCCTTGCCCACGGGTTTCTTACTACCGCAAAGGAAAAATCAAATGCTTTGCCATCTCCCTTCAGTTTTTCAACTATTTCAGTGTAAGTTAGGTGCGGATCGATCTTGTGCACGCTAAATTTGCACAAATCCTTAACCGAGGTGCCCCCTGTTCTTGGAATGTGAACAAAAAGGCCTTTGGCGTGCCTGTGCGAAAGCAGTTCACGCGTATTTTCGCTCATCATAACTTTTGGAAAAGGCTTTTTCGGAATTTTCTCACCCAAAAAGTTGCAGAGCTTTTCCCAGTTCTCCCTGTCGGTTCCCTTTGACCAGTCAACAACAAGCAAATCGTTTGGCCGGCCCCTAAAGTATTCTACGACCTCGCGGTTGTGGCGGTTAAAGCGCTCAATGAACTTCTCGCGGTCAACTTCCTCTGGCTTGGAAATGCCGTAAATAATCTGCAGGGCCTTTATCTCACCCGGGTGCTCAAAGGCCTTTTTCTTAAAGTAGTGCTTCCAACTGTCAAACCACGTCTCCGGATCGCGGACTGTGAGAATAAATTTTGTGCCAGGGCAGTTCTTGTCAATTAGCTTGTAAAGGAAGGGCCAGGGAAGGTCCTCAAAGGCGGTGGAACCAGCCACAAGATTTTTCATTACAGGCCCAAACTCGTTTCGCTCCCACTCATTCAATAGCTCGGGCGAGCTGCGCTGGCGAAAGCCGCAGGTTTTGTACCCAAACGCCTTACGAAAACACTCGCACAAGGAACTTGTCCCGGTCTTGCGAAAGCCAATTCCCACTACTTTTTTGCTCCCCACAATAGCCTTACGGTTTTGCCAATCAGGATTATTGATGTCGTATATTTTGGCAAGATCCTTTGAAGTAAACTCAACCGGTGACTTGTCTACCTCTCCCCCGTAGGCCGATAGGTTGCGCTCAATGATTTCATCACGGCTCATTGGAAAGTCTTTGTCAAAAGTATTTTCGTTAAACAGATTTGCTACTGTGTGGGCGCCATGGCAATGTGGAAATCTTGCACAGAGCTTGTGTGAGTTCTTTCTCAAATTCCCCAAGTGCACGTCTGAGAAAACCATTTGCTTTTTTGGAAACAGTTTGCGGCAAACGTAGTTGAAGTACCAAGTTGAAAATCCGGTGCCATGGTAAACGACAGGAAACATTACTTCTGCAAAACTCTTTGAAAGAATCTGGCAGTCCAAATCCTGGCCGGCGTAAGGAAAAACTTTTCTTATGCCTGCCCTGCCATTATTCTTCTTTTCCAAATTTTCAGCTATGCCTTTGAAGTGCCATTTCCTAGAATGAAGTGTGGACATCACCGGATTGTATTCCTCTAACAGGCTTTTTATTGTTGGAGCAACATCCCAACGGTTTTCCAAAGACTTGTCGGCCAGCTCAAAGGTTATGTCATCATCTATAAAAATGTAGTAATCGTATATTTTCGGAACCTTTTCATAGAGAAAACTGCGGCCCTCGCTCCAGGTTATATTGTTCTTGTGAATGAACGCGTTTGGGTCCTTGTCGGTTTCCCAGTTAAGGCGGTAGAAGTCACTGAATTCTGTATTGAACTGCTTTTTGTGCATAAGGGTGATTTCCTCGTTTATCCTGTTGCTAGCCTGCTCTAGCACACAAAATGTTTTAGTTTTTTGCGGCTTGGAAAAAACTCCCCCAAGAACCGTGCTGAATGTTTTCATTTTTGTGCCACCCTATACAATCCCGCTAAGATTCAATCTTACCCTTATTTTCGGACTCACGTTTTTTGGCTTGACGTTGTAAAGATTTGACCGGGTGAAGCAGAGTGTCCCCCAGTTTGTAGGCCTTAGAGTCAAGCAGGCTCTCTATCCTCCTGTCCCGGCTCTCTATCCTCCTGTCCCGGCTCTCTATCTTCTTGTCCCGGCTCTCTATCCTCTTAGCCAGGCCATCTATTTTTTTGTCCCTGTAGGCAATACTTCTCTTCTGCTTGGCAATGTATTCATCTTTCCTCTGCACCATTTCCTGCCTTTCAACCAAAACGGCTTTCAGTTTGGCAATAATCTGGCGTTTCTTTGAGACGGCGTTTTCCAGCTTGGCGATGTCCCTGTCTTTCCTTGAAATGTTCTTTTCCACCTTGGCAATTGCCAAGTTGTTCCTTAAAATAGCTTCTTCCTGACCCTTCAGCAACTTGTTGATAATCGGAACGCTGTTTTTAACAAGCCCCGAAAACAGTTCTGTTTCAATCAAAATACGTTCCCCCTTTTTGCCAACCTTTCCTTTCCCCAAACCCTGCACAAACTCAGACTTCTTCAAAGGCCTAAATTCCTTCAGGACAAAGCACTCATTTAAACTCCCCCAAAGCTTAACTTTGGCGTAACCCTTGCGTTCAAGTAACTGCCCAAGGCCCTTTTTAAGAACCGGGTCGTTGTTATGCTCCAGAGTTATTGCAATAACCTTAAACTCGTCAAACGGAAAGTTCTTGAGGGCGGCGGGCCCGGCAGCACCAACATCAATATTCAGGTAATGAATCAACTTTGGTGCCTTAAGTTTTCCAAGCGCCTTTGCCAAGGCAAGAGTCTCAAGCTTAACTTGAATTAGGGGGCAAGTTCTTGCTTTCGAAAACTTGCTCTTGTGTTTTGAATCGGCGTTGATTGAAATGCCCGCCCATTCAAATTCCTTGTCCAGAACATATGTGTTGTTTTTGGCAATTGGGTGGCTTGCGCCAACATCAAGGTAATAGCCGTTTTTTAGGCCGGGGAAAATTTCCTCGCAGACCCACTTGTCGTGCAGCTTTTCTCCCCTGTATTTAGTTGCTTTTGCGCCACTTCGCAAAATCTTCTTAATGTAGTCATAGGCCTTTTTGGTTAGAAAGCATCGCTGTACTGAAGCCATGTCTGAAAACTTCTTTGATTTTGAAACCGTTTCCGCTAAATTAAACCTTGAATGCCTGATTCCAAATTTTGGGTTGACCAGATTGGCCGCAAACAAGTCTATGTTGTCAACGCGCAGGCCAACACCTTCCTCGTTGTTAAAAAGCTCTGTTGTGTTGCCGTTCAAAACCGCCTGGTTTAACGCGTCCTGGTCGTCAGGCATCTTAAGGCCCAGCACCTTGTCTTCCCAAAAGCTCGCGGTTCGGCTATTGTTCCTGATTCTCAATATTCCTGGGCAAAACATGGATGCGGTGTTGTTCTTTAATGGTATCTTTACCCGCTTTGGCTGATCTTCAAGTGCAAGTGGAATGCTTTGGCACAGGATGTCTTCCGGGCGGGAGAAAAACTCTTTGTAGGGATCCCTTTCCCAGACCGCATCAAGGTCCGAGAGTATTACATCAAAGCCATTTTTGATAAGTTGGTTCACAGCCAGCATTCGCTTCCACCACAGCCACCTTTTTTGGTCCACAAACAGGCTAGTTCCGAGAAGGATGTGGCTTGTAAACTTCGACAGCTTTTCAAAGGTGTCCCTATCAAGGCATATTATCACATAGTTGTGGACACCAAGCCTTTCCAGTGCGCACACCCAATTAATTGCCTGTACCAAATAATGCTGTCTTATGTTGGCCTCTTGGGGAGGGGTATTTTTGCTTGGGTAGTATAAGCCGGCGTAGCTGACAATTATTTCATTGCCTTTCTTAAGCGAGTTGATTTTGGACAGGTCTTCTTTTGAAAGAATGTCTTGGGTAAAGGTCTTGGGTTTGTCCCCTATCCAATTGTCCAGATTTAGGGCGAAGATAGTAAGGTCTTTTGGATCTGACGGCAGGTTTTCGTTAAGAATCAGCTTTTTAAAAGTGCTGTGATCCCTGACAACCGCCTCAATTGCATACACAAAAGGAAACCTCGCCGTCTCTTGGGCACAAGACAGCTTGTATAATCCGTTTGCGTACTTTTTTGCATTGGCGAC
>JAFCCZ010000007.1 GCA_017609945.1 Candidatus Iainarchaeum sp. | reverse complement strand
AGCGAGGGGTTGAACCAAAACCTCTGCTCCCTCGGGGGAAAGACCCCGTGAACGGTAAAATTCAAATCCGGAAAATCCCTCTTTATCCTGCCAACGGTTTTCCAGATTCCCTTCTCAAAAGAGTGCGCCGCCCCAAGCTCCACCAGCCCAAAGCCAAGCTCTTTGGCCCTGGCCACTGACTCGTAAATTCCAAATCCGCGGGTGGCAAAATAGCTTGAGCTTATTCCGACAAGAGAGGGCATGGGAACCAGACTATTATTTCATTAATAAACAATATAAATAATTCATTCCTAAATTAATCGGTTAAAATGGGAATTTCATATTTTTTGCCGAGAACAGACCTGCTTTTGGGGGCAGGGGTTCTCTCAAAGCTTGGCGGAGAAACCGTCAAGATTGGAAATGCCGCGCTAATTGTTACCGGAAAGTCCAGCATGAAGCGCCTTGGATTCCTGGACAAGACAGTTGAATCGCTTGAGAAAGCAGGGGTTTCCGCTGCCGTCTTCTCAGGGGTTGAGCCAAACCCAACCATCCAGAACGTGAAAGATGGCGCGGAACTCTGCATTGAAAAGAAATGCGACGTTGTTGTGGCCCTGGGCGGGGGCAGTGTGATGGACGCCTCAAAGGCGATTGCCATTGCGGCAGGCTGCGGGGAAGCCGAGAGCATTTGGGACTTTGTCACCGGCAAAAGGCAACTAACCGAGAAGATTCTTCCAATTGTTGTGGTAACAAGCACTTCCGGAAGCGGAAGCCATGTTACACCCTGCCTTGTTATAACAAACAGGGCTGCAAACAAGAAGGCCGTGCTTTCAAGCGAGTTTATTTTTCCAAGAAAATCAATTTACGACGTTGAGATTGCAAAGCACATGCCGCAGAAGGTTACCGCTGAGTCCGGGTTTGACGTTCTGACGCACGCAATGGAGGCCTTTACAAACAAGCAGTCCAACCCTGTTTCAGATGCCTTGTGCCTAAGGGCAGTTGAGCTTGTTGCAGACAACCTTGAGAAAGCGTTCAATAACGGCGAGGACCTTGATGCAAGAACTGCAATGGCTGTCGCTGACACCTTGGCAGGGTTTGCGATTTCCACCGCAGTGGTTAACGCAATCCACCCAATCGCAAACACGCTCTCAGGCTTTTTTCCGGAGATAGCGCACGGCCAGGCGCTTGCAACACTCTCCCAGGCAGTGATGAAGCACAATATTGAAAATGGCTCTGGGGAGTTAGTGAAAAAGTATGCGCAGATTGCGCAGGCGCTGGGCGAAAAGGTTTCCGGGGAGATGGGAAAAGAGGATGCCATGCTCTCGGTTAAGGCCGTTGGCGAGCTGCGAGAGAAGCTTGGGCTGGAGAAAGGGCTTGCAGAGTTAAAAGTTCCAAAGGAAAAGTTTTCGGAGATTGTTGACACCGCGATGGAAATTTCCGGCGAAACAATCAAGTACAATCCAATAGATGTATATAATAAAGATATATTAGTCAAGTTTTTTGAGGAATCGCAATGAGTTTGGGAATCAAAAAGGCCTTCATTCTCGCTGGCGGCGAGGGAACAAGGCTAAGGCCGTTAACTTACGAGATTGCAAAGCCACTTATTCCAGTAAAGGGCAAGCCGGTTCTGCAGTGGAACCTTGAATTGTGCAAGCTGTTTGGCGTTGAAGAGGTTGTTCTTGCTTTGGGCTACAAGGCTGAGCAGATTGAGGAAAGGTTTGGAAAGGGAGAGGGCCTTGGGCTGAAGCTGCACTACAATGTTGAGGACGAGTTTTTGGGAACCGCCGGCGCCCTGAAGTTTGCGGAGCAGCACTTCAAGGGAGAGGGCAAATTCATTATGATGAACGGGGACGAGTGCAAGAACATTGACTTTGAGGGACTAAACGGTGTGTTTGATAAAAATAAGGCAGGCGCAGCCATTGCGTTAACCGAAATTGAGTACTCCAAGGCAGGGGGCCTTGTGCGCCTGGAGGGGGAAAAGATTGTCGGCTGGGACGAGCACCCAGAGGGAGAAGCAGAGGCAGGGACAAAGTTGATTAACGCCGGGGCCTACATTCTCTCGCCGCAGGTTCTTGACTATATTCCCACCGGCAAGATGGTTTCAATTGAGAAGGAAACCTTTCCCAAAATGATTGAAGAGGGCAAGGTTTTCGGACTGAAGTGCGTTTCGCAGTTTTTCCAGACCGATACCTTTGAGAGGTACGAGAAAGCGATCTTTGGCTGGAAAGGGTTTAAATAAGTTCTCTGAAGAAAAATTTGTGATACTCCATGGACTTAGATAAGAAAATCAGGCGGGTTCCCAACTTTCCGAAGGACGGAATTCTTTTCTACGATGTGACCAGCCTGCTGCAGGACGCAAAGGCATTCAGGCAGGCGGTGGACGAGATGGTGGAGCACTATTTGAAGAGCGGAAAGCACTTTGACAAAATTGTTTCAATGGAATCGCGCGGATTCATCTTTGGCTCAATTTTGGCCTACGAGTTTCACGCGGGGTTTGTGCCGCTGCGAAAGCCGGGAAAGCTGCCTGCGGAAACCATTAGCCAGGAATTTGAGAAAGAGTACGGTACAGACAGGTTTGAAGTGCACAGGGACGCAATTGAGAAAGGGGATAAGTGCCTTATTGTTGATGACCTCTTGGCCACCGGTGGGACATCCCAGGCAGCGGTTGGTCTAATTGAAAAGCTGGGCGGCGAAGTGGACGGCATTTGCTGCCTTGTTGAATTGGATTTCTTGAAAGGGCGGGAAAAACTCAAGGGATACGACCTGTTCACAATGCTGCACTACGACAGCGACGAAGTAAAGGAGTAATTGCAGTGGTTGACGTAGTAATTCTTGGCTCAATGGCCTTTGACTCTTTGGAAACACCTTTTGGGAAAGTGGAAAACGCTTTGGGCGGAAGCGCAACCTATGCCGCGACCGCTGCCTCGCTTTTTGTTAAGCCTGGAATTGTGAGCATTGTTGGAAGCGACTTCCCAAAAGAGCACTCAAACTTCTTGGAGTCGCGCGGGATTGATTTGAAGGGAGTGGAGCACGCGCAGGGAAAAACATTTTACTGGAGGGGAAAGTACGGCTTTGACATTAACGCCGCTGAAACCCTTGACGTGCAGCTGAACGTTGTTGAGGGCTTTGATCCAAAGGTTCCAGAGGAATACAAAAACGCCGACTACCTGTTTCTGTGAAACTTTGAGCCAGCAATCCAGAAAAGTGTGTTAGAGCAGATGGCAAAGCGGCCAAAGCTTGTTGTTTCCGACACAATGAATTACTACATTGAAAAGGACAGGAAAGCAGTCCTTGAAATGGTAAAGCTGTCGGATATTGCGCTGATGAATGACGGCGAGGCCAGGCAGTTGTTCAAGACCGCCAGCCTGGTGAAGGCCGCCAAAGAAATTCTGAAGCTTGACTCAAAAATTGCCATAATCAAGAAGGGAGAGCACGGCTGCATTTTCATGACAGAGAATTCCTTCTTTTCAATCCCTGGTTATCCCCTGGAAAAGGTTGTTGACCCGACCGGAGCGGGAGACAGCTTTGCGGGTGCCCTTATTGGATATCTTGCAAAAACGGGAGATTTGGGCGAGGAGAATGTTAGGAGGGCAATAGTCTGCGCTTCCGCGGTTGCAAGCTATAATGCCGAGGGATTCTCTTTGGACAGCCTGAAGAAAATTTCAGCGGAAGATATTGATAAAAGGGTTAACGAGTTCAAGAAGATAGTGGAGTTTTGATTGAAGTGATCGGAATAATCGGCGGCTCTGGACTGGACAAGGCGGACATTTTAAAGAACGCGAAAGAGGTTAAAATTGAAACACCTTACGGCAAGCCTTCTTCACCGCTGGTTGTTGGCGAGATTGCAGGAAAAAAGGTTGCAATTATTTCAAGGCACGGGAAAAAGCACGGGATAATGCCAAGCAATGTGAACAACAGGGCAAACATCTGGGCTTTGAAAGACCAGAGGGTAAAGCACGTGCTTGCAACAACCGCCTGCGGCTCATTGCGCGAGGAAATAACGCGCGGCATGATTGTTTTCCCAGACCAGTTCATTGACTGGACAAGCAAGAGGAGCAGCACATTCTTTGACAAGGACAAAGTTTGCCACATTCCAATGGCTGATCCATTCTGCCAAAAGCTGCGCGAGCTATTGATTGAAAAGGCAAAGGAACTGAAGCTATCGCACCGCCCGGAAGGGGTAATTGTAACAATTGAGGGACCGCGATTTTCAACTAGGGCAGAATCCAATATGTTCAGGAAAATCGGCGGCGACATAATAAACATGTCAACAGTTCCAGAGATTGTTCTTGCAAGGGAAGCGGGAATGTGTTACCAGGCAATTGCCATGGCGACCGACTATGACTGCTGGCGCGCGGAGGAAACTGTTGACATTGCAACAGTTTTGGAGGTTTTCAAAAGCAATGTTGAGAATGTTAAGAAGCTTTTGCTTGAAACGATTCCAAAAATCAATTTCACGGAGTGCGACTGCCAAAAGCACATTGATGGCGCGATAATAAATGTTGGCGAAGACTGATTTTGGATTACATCCCGCCCAGCAACCCAAGCGAGATTGCTGTAACCAGAACCCCTGCAATCAAAACCCCAACAATGTCTGCCAGCACGAATTTCCTGAACTTCAATCCAAGAAGATAGGCTGCAAGCGCTCCGGTCCAAACGCCGGAGCCAGGAAGGGGAATCCCAATAAAGAGGGCGATTCCAATCGTTCCAAAGCGCTCAACGTAGGGTTTAACCTTTCGCTGGGTGCGAGCGATAATCTTCTCATATATATTATTAATTAATTGGAAGCGCGTGAAAAACTTTACAAGTGAATCCAAGAAGAGAAAGAGAACCAGGCCAAGCAAAATGTTCACAACAACGGCGATTGCAAAAACTTCCAGGGCAGGAAGCCTTGCAATAAGTATTCCGTAGGGTATGCTTGCGCGAAGTTCCAGCGTGGGAATCAGGGTAAGCAGGATAATATAGAGGATATTATGTATAGACATTATAATTCACACGGCCAGATTAGAAGGGAAGAGATTAAAAAAGAATTAAAAAGAGTATGGTGCAAAGATAATATTGCCTAGTAAAAAGGATGCCTTAATTGGTACCTTATACATAACGCATAATGGGTTGTTAAGGAGTGTTGGGGGTTTGGGAGTGATAAAAAAGTTTGCCTTCTTGTTACTATTGCTTATTTTCGCAGCCCCTGGGATTTTTGCTGGTTGCACCCTTCTTCCTATAGAGGAGCCAGCAACAATTGAAACAGGCGCTTCAACAATTGTAAGCGCAACATTCACCGAGTTTGCAAATCCACCAGGCGATAACGAAGTTAAAATTTCCTGCGGCGGAACAGCAGCATATATACCAGACAGCCTAAGCTGCACGGGGGACACAAGCGGAACCTGCACATTTACCTGCGGCACATACGACGCGGCAGGGACTTTCATACTAGACCAATTAGAGCTCAAAGATACCGGTTATATCGTCTGCACCAGCGATACAAGCATTACTGTGAACGACAACGTTGCGCCAACTGCGGTCGATGTAAATGTTACCCCAACCAGCCCCACAACATCTGACACGCTCACATGCAATTACACTTACACTGATGATTTTGACGCAGAGGGAACAAGCACTTTCAAATGGCTGAAGAACGATGTAGAGGAAGCAGGGCAAACGGACCAAAATCTTGGCTCAGCAAACACAAGCGAGGGCGAGGAATGGAAGTGCGAGGTAACGCCGGTTGCCGCAACCGGCCCCAGCCCTGGACTCGCGGTTAAGAGTGCGGCAGTAACAATAACCGCTTCAAACTCTGTGCCAACAATGGACTCTGTTTCAGATTCGCCTGACCCGGTAAAGGGAGGGGGGGACGTAACAATTTCTGTGACAAACCCTGCCGACGACGACTCTGACGACCTTTATTTGTACTGCGCGACAACAACAGGCGCATCAGCCACAAAGAAGGACTTTTGTGAATCAACTGCAAGCCCGAGCCCCTACACCATAAGCTGCACTGGAACAGCGGAAAGTGACGACTCAACCAACACAGTTTACTGTGTGCTCTACGACGGCACTGGATACAGTACGGAGAAAAGTACCGATTACACAAACGACTCAACCGGGCCAGCCATAGGCGGCAGGGTCCCTTCCTCAGGCGGCGCAACAAGCGATGCGGCCCCTGACATAAACTTTAGCATTACTGACGCTGGAAGCGGGGTATCGCCTATAGCCGCGGACGTTAACGTGATAATTATTGACGGGAACATAATTGCCCTGGCCGACTTTAACATCTTTGCCACAACAAACGGAAACATTTACTCTTACAACCTGCCTTACGCAAAAGAGGACGGAGCAACCGTTACAATCTACGTTGATGCAAACGACTCGGTTGAAAACAACACGTCAGAAACCTGGAGCTTCACAATTAACACTTCCGGCCCGTCAATTGATGACATCTCAATTGATGACAATTCAGGCTACACAAATGACACAACCCCAACGATTAACCTTGAAGGTGTCTCAGGGGACCCAACGGAGATGGCCTTGAGCTGCAACGGAACAGATTGGAAGATCTGGCAAACTTACGACACAACAGTAACCAATTTCAGCCTTACAACCTCGGATTACGGCTGCCCAGGCGGGGATGATGGCGACTTCACAATCCATTTGAAGCTTAAGGACGCTGCAGAAAACGAGTCAAGCACGGTAAACGATGAGAGCTACCTTGACAGGACAGATCCCAGCACCCCTGACAACCTTACTGCCGAGGTTGGCAACCACAGGGTTATTTTGGACTGGGACTCAACAACAGGCGCTGAAGCCTACAAAATTTACGTTGACGGCGACTACAATGGCGGAACCTCAGGCACTTCTTACACAGTTTCAGGCCTTACGAACGGAACAGAGTACGATTTCAGGGTCAGCGCTGTTGACAGGGCTGACAATGAAGGGGGCAAGCACTCCACAGTCAGCGCGACCCCAACCGAGGGAAACGGCACAGCCGGTGACACAACAGACCCAACGGTTAGCTGGGTTTTTCCGTCAAACAATGCGACTGTTTCTGGAACAATTGAGTTAAAGGTTGACGCAACAGATGACGACAGCGGAATGTGGCAGGTTAAATTTTACGTTGACAATGTGATTATTGAGACCGTGACAGGCAAAGTCGGCGGCTACTATATTCTTGACTGGAACAGTTTGACTGTTTCAGATGGCGCGCACACCCTCAAGGCACTGGCACTTGACAGGGCGGCAAGCGTAAATTCTGCAAGCACTACGAGAAGCATAACGGTTGACAACGGAATCGACGGGGGCGGCGGCCCGACAGGGGACCTTAACGAGGCGCGGGATGCAATTGATGCGGCAGAGGCTGTAAAGCAGGAAGTTGACGATTTGGTTGAGGACATTGAAAGCAGGGGCCTGACAATTTCGGTTGACACGCAGGACGCTATTGACTCCGCACAGACAAAGCTTGACAATGCAGACACACAGTTTACTGCGGAGAATTACACCGGCGCAAAGAATCTTGCGAACGGGGCAAAGACAGGCTTTGAAACGGCGCTAACCATGTTCAGCATTGAGGAGTATTCGGATGTGGATTACGCTTACAATGCGGAGAATGCTGGTACCCTGCTTCAGGGAGTGGGACTGGGCGCCGGCCTCGTGGACGAGGCAATTGGCCTGATGGGCAGGTTTAACGTGCAGAGGTCTCTTGAGATTTCAAAGGTTGTTGACGGCGACAAGACAAACTATGTCACAAACGTTAAGATTGTGGTTTCAAACATTGACGGAAACAGTGAGATAAGAATAGTTGAGTTTATTCCAAAGGAGTTTGTTGACGACGCAGGCAAGATTGTGAGCAACTTTGCGTTTGAGGTAATTGAATCAGACCCAATAATTGTTTTCAATATTGAGGTGCCGCAGGGTGAAACCGTTGAGATTTTCTACGGCCTGGGAACTGACCTTGCTACAAAGGCAGATGCTGACAGCACGATTGAGAAGAAGCTAATGGAGAAGTTCCTTGTCCCGCCGATCCTGCTGAACAAGGGGACTTCGCTTGACGAACAGGATCTTGGCGCGACCGGCGGCCTTGCCCTTGGCGCGGTTGACTTTGTGGGAATACTGTACGGGCTTGGGATCGTTGTTGTGATAATTGTTGTTGGCTTTATCATTGTGTTTGTTGCGTCGCACCTTACAAGGGGCAAAGAGGAAAGGCCTTTTGGCCTGCACTCTGTTGTTGAGAACGAGCCATTGCACAGGAGGGTAGTGCAGAAGGTAAAGGGCGTAATGCCCTCAAAGTCAGAGGCAGAGAAGAAACCAAAGTGGGCTTATAAGGGGTAGGCGCCTTTTTCTTGTTTTATTTCAGCTTTGGAATTATTGGAACAGCGTCCTCTTTTGGGACCGGTGGAACAAGTTTTCTGCAGAGTGCGGGCGGGTTTGGAACGCTTGTTCTCCAAAGGTATGTTAAAAGTCCTGCCAAAACTATAAGGGCAAGGGTTCCGCCAACCGAGTAGATGTTTATCGGAACCCCAAGCACGAGGTTTTCAAAGAGAACGAGGAGCGGCAGAAGCGAAATGCTCAGCACAAAGCTCAGAGTAATCCTTTCAATCCAGTCAATCTCGTTCTTTCTTGCAAAGAACGCAAGGCTTACAAAATAGCCTGGGACAAAAAGGGTTATTGCCAGCATGGCAAACCCTGTTATTACCTCCAAAACCATGCTATTAATGTTGAGCGGTTAAATATTTTAAGTTAGCGTTTAGGGGGGCATTAAATTAAGGGTTTGCGCTGTAACAATTATATACCAAAAGGGGCGTTATTTTTAGGGAGTTGGATAGAAAATGGCACTGGTTAACGTTGTCGGGGCAGGGCCTGTTGGCTTAAGGTGCGCTACTCTTCTTGCAGGGGAGGGTTTTGAGACAGAGGTCCTTGAAGAGCACTCCAATATTGGAAGGCCTGTTCAGTGCGCAGGGCTTGTTAGTTTGGAGGGGCTTTCCGGCCTAAAGCTTGGAATTGAGGAGCAGGATTTTGCCCTGAACAGGGTTTTTGGGGCAAGAATTTTTTCACCGCACGGCACAGTGCTTGAGGTGAGGAAAAGAAAGCCGGTTGCGCTGGTAATTGACAGGTTCAAGTTTGACCAGCTGCTTTACAAGCAGGCTTTGAAGGCAAATGTTTCCGTAAAGCTTAATTCAAAGCTTATTGACTTCAGGAACGGAAACCTTTTTCTTGAAACAAGGGGACACGGAGAGTTGCAGAAATCCAAAATAGTTGTTGGTGCGGACGGGCCGAACAGCATTATAAGGCACAGCATTTACCCTGAGATTGGCGGGGAAAGCTTTGTGCACGCCCTGCAGTACCGCATTGAGGGAAGCTTTGACGAGAAAATGGTTGAGGTTCACTTTGGGAGCTATGCAAGGGGCTTTTTTGCATGGGTAATTCCTGAGTCAGGCAGTGTCGCAAGAATTGGATTGGGCGCAAAGCTTGGCCGGGACGTTGAAAAGCACCTGAAAATCTTTTTGAGCGAGAAGAGAATAGAGGGAAGGGTTTTGAGCAAGAGCAGCGCCCTGATTCCAATCAGGGAGCCGCTGAAGAACGCAATTGAGGGCAATGCCCTGCTTTTGGGGGACGCCGGGTTCCACACAAAGGCAACAAGCATAGATTTTGAAGAAGCCGTAGTTATACTTGACGAAAGAGGATTTATTCACAATGAAAAAATTGGGGAACTAGCAAACAGGGAACTTATCAATCCAAGCAATGAGCGGCTATTGACCGACCAATACGAAATCACTTTGCCAAGCGAGGAAATTTACGCGCTGTCCCCGGAAAAAAACGGTAAGAACAACGGGTTTAAAGGGATAAAAACTTTGTTGAAGCATAAAATAGACGAAGAGCTTTTTGAAATAATCCTTGAAAAGGGTTACAGAGTAAAAGCCACCTCTTCGCACAGTGTGATGGTTGTAGGGAAAAATGGATTTGAAGCAAAAGAGGTAAAGAGCCTTGACCCCGAAAAGGATTTCCTGGCGTTAAATCAGGGAATTCCCAAAACGGAGAAAGTGAAGGAGATAAAGGTAATCGAAGAAATTATGAGAGAGTGTCCTTACCTAACAAGCAAGCTTAGGATTAAGGGAGGGCGCAATCAACTTTTCAAATCATACAAAGAGGTTGAGAAGAAGAAACTCTCTGCATACTGGTACTGCGATTCTATTCCACTTGAAAGGTTTTTAAGAGAGGGAATTGTTCCCAAAGACGTTTCTGTATCAGTTGAGAGAAGCAAAATTAAGTTAAATGACAAATTACTGGTTTCAAAAGAGCTATGCAGGTTGCTGGGCTATTTTGCCGCAGAGGGCTCATTCAAAAGCAACAACAGTTCGATGACTTTTGGGGTTGACGACATCAAAAAGGGTTACGTTGACGACGTTATATATTGTATCAAAAAATCATTTGGCATAACGCCTGAAAAAATAATTGAAAAACAAAACCCTTTAACTAAGGAAAAATCTGCGGTAACGATTACCTTTGGCGGCCTTCTTGTAAAGATATTGCTAAAAGAAATATTCAAATGCGGTGAGGGGGCGCTAAACAAGCAGGTGCCATGGATAATATTTAATGTTTCGGATGAATTGAAAAAAGAATTCCTTAAAGGGCACTTAAGAGGAGATGGTCACATTAGAATAAGAACCCCGGAAAGGCGAAAAAATTATTCAGCAGAAATTTCAGTTAAAACAATAAGCAGGAAAATGGCAAGCGATTTAGTGTTGTTGTCATTTCAGCTTGGTCTATTCCCTTCCATAGAAGAATTCAAAGCAAAAAAAAGAGTGATCATTTCTAAGAAAGTGAAGTGTAGAAATGGCTATAAAATATCTTTCTCAAAAAAGGAAGACCTGCTTTTTTTAGGGGACGTTTTCGAAGACAAACGCAGCGAACTAATTAAATTTTGTTCAAAAATCAAGGGCAAGTCAACAAAATTGATTCCGAAAGAGTTAGTGCAGGAAATCAAGCAAAAATTTAAATCGGAAATAATTGCAGAATTTGGCCCATCGCTTTATTCAACTTATCAAAACCTTTCAAGTAATAGACTGCGGCAAGTGTTTGCCAGAATGGAAGTAAAAAGCAAACAGCACACATTTATAGATAATCTAATAAAAGAAAAAATAATGATAATGCGAATAAAGGAAGTGAAGAAAGTAAATCCAACCACTGGAAATGTTTTTGACGTTGAAATTCCCTCAACTCAAATGTTTTGTGGCGGCATTGGGCCGATACTATTACACAACACAGGCGGCGGAATAGTTGTGGGGCTGGAGGCGGCATCGGTGGCAGCGGAAACCATTGCAAACCACCTAAAGCACCACAGCTCGCTTTCCCAGTATGACAAAAATCTTTCGCAACTGAACAGAGAGCTATCAATTCATTGGAGGATTTACTCCTATGTTAATTCCCTCAATGGAGAGGAGCTTAACAAGCTGTTTGTGAAGGCGAAGAATGCCGGGATTGAGCAGTTTCTTGAAGAGCACGGCAACATGGACAGGCCAAGCAAGTTCGTGAAGAAGATGCTGCTAAAGCCCTCGCTTTGGGGGCTTGCGCCGGCGGCAATGCGGTTTGCCCTAAGCTAGAAAGTTCGGTTTCCTAAAAAATTTTTGAAAAAAGCGTTAGCTTTCCAAACAAGATGGTTTTATATATCGCCTTGCACTTACTATTGACGGGTTTATCACCCCCGGATTCTGTAACAAGAAGGCAAAAAGGCAAAGGAGGAAAGAAAAACTCTCTATTTTTTCTTTCCTCTTATTTTTCCAGTTCAGACACTGCCTTACCTGAACAATATGCTTAAATTTGTTCCACTCCCAAAATCTGTTATTGTTCAGAAAAAATTGCCTTCAGGTGCTTTAATGGATCTTGGAAAATACATCAAAAGGGGTTCTGTAAACAATCTTCCCGCAGTTAAAAAGAACTGCCTGCAGTGCGGAAAAGAGGTGGAAAAGGAGAGTGCCGGCCACCTTTACTACCAGAGTTTTTGCTGCCATAACTGCAAGGAAAAATACGTTGGAATGACCTTGGATTAATTACCCTACTTCTTTCCATAGTGCCTGAGCACGTCAAACATGTTCCAAGGGAGCAGCTGTTTCTCGGAAAAGCCAAGCTTTTTGGCCACTGCAACAACCTGCTTTTCAGAGGGCGCTTCAATCTCGGCAAAGCAGGGAATTCCAGGAATTTTGTCAATCTCAATGCCAGCCCTCCCAAGCTTGAAGGAAGTTCGCCTTTTGGTTATTGCACGCGTTTCTTTGAGGCCGAGAAGCAAAAGCATTCTGCGCACTTCCCCAAAATCACTTACCTCAACCTCAAACTCGTCAAGCTCCTTGAGCCTGGCCTTGCCCCTCTTCTTCTTAACCGCAAGCATTGTCTTCTTTCCGTCCAAGCGAAGCCTGAGAACCATCCCCTTTCGCTTCAAAGAGTCTTTGGGAAAGTCAAAAAACTGTGACTCAACCTTTCTCTCCCCAATCTTTTTTGCGCCAATCCTGCGAAGCTCTGCCTCAAGCTTCTTTCTGTCAACTTCCAAAATTTTTGCCTCAATCTCCCGCAAGCTCACCACTCCAAAACATCGCCAATTGAAACGCCCTTGCTCTTTCCGGCAGGCAACTCCACAAAAAACTTGCTTGGGTTTTTCGGGCTGCAGGAGGGCGTAAAGGGGCGCAGGCCTGAAACAATGTCAACAACCTTCCTCTCCCTGTTAAGGTAAACCACGTCAATTGGAAAGAAAACAAACATCATGTGAATTGTTGCCATTGCAACCGATTCGCGCTCCAGGACGAAAACAAGCGCGTAATCAAAGTTGTTGCCGTTCTCAAACATCAGGCCCTTGAGCTTTCCCCAGGAAGTGGAAGCAAGCCTCACCTTCCTGATTATCATTTTTCCGCTGGTTCTGTTGAAAAGCATTTTAAAAAACGCCCTATTTGCTGCTTTCCTTCAGCATTGCAAGAGATGGCACTGTTATCTCCTCAAGAAGCTCTTTGCTCTTCTTAGGCGAGGAATTGAGCGAGATCTTCTTGAATTCAATGTCCTTCTTCATTTTGTCAAGCTCGCGCATGCGCGCCTTTAAGTCATTAACAATTTCAAGCATCTTGCCCTTCTTCTTCAAAACCTTGTCGTCCACGTGCACTGCAACCGCAATAATAAACGCTTTCCCAGAATTTAAATCTATGGCTTGCGCCCAAAGCGCGGCAAATGCAGGGCTTAACAAAGTAAGCTGCCACCGGCTTCTCTCGAAGAATGTACTAATAATATTTAAATACCCTTGCGACTTTAAAATTCTAAAAACAGGCAGAAAAGTGGTGCTATTGGATGTCTCTTAATTCTATTGCCTTTATTCCGGACGGCAACAGGCGATACGCTAGAAAGGTTGGAATAAATTACGCCAAGTCTTACCAGCTTGGAACGCGAAAGGCCTGGGAGGTAATTGACTGGCTGAAGGCCTACCCCCAAATAAAGGCCGGCACCTTTTACACGCTCTCGCTTGAAAACCTTGCAAGGGGCAAGCTTGAACTGAGGGTTTTGCTCAAACTGTTTGAAAAAGAGCTTGATACCGTAAAGAAAAGCAGGGTGTTTGAAGAGCAGGGCATTAGGCTGAAGTTTTTGGGGCGCCTTGGCTCCCTGCCCAAAAAGATCAGGCAAAAGATTGGCGAGGCGGAAGAGCTTACAGCGGACTTTGAGAAAAAGCAGATTAACCTTGCGCTTGGATACAACGGCCGGGCGGAAATAGTTGACGCAGCCAAAAAGTTTGCAGAACAGTACAAGAGCGGGGAGGCAAGCCTTGAAGACCTTGACGAGACAAGCTTCTCAAATTACCTCTACAGCCCGGCGCAGCCTGACCTAATAGTGAGAACCTCCGGAACACAGAGGCTGTCGGGCTTCCTAACATACCAGAGCGCCTACAGCGAACTCTACTTCTCGCCAAAGTTCTGGCCGGAGTTCCAGGAACAGGACCTGGGAGACGCGGTCCAGGAATTTGGCGCAAGGGAGCGAAGGTTTGGGAAATAGAGTCACTTTTTTATTCCTTCCTGCAGCATAATTCTTAACACAGCCCCGTCGTCTAGTGGCCAAGGATATGAGACTCTGGCGCTTCAAAGTGGAGAAATCTCATGACGAGAGTTCGAATCTCTCCGGGGCTATCTCTCAGGGGGTATAGCCCCTTTCAAAAGGCAAGAATTTTTCATAGGAAGGCACGCTAGACGGAAAGGTTATAAATTAGTTCAACTAATGTTATATTAGGTGATATTATATGGGTAAAGAAGTTACCGTGAATCTGAAAGTGAAAGACTACACTAGCAGAGTTCTTGGAGTTGTAAAAGAAAAATACGGTTTAAGAGACAAAGGAGATGCCTTAGACAAGTTTGCCGCGATGTATGGTGAGGATTTTGTGGAACCAGAGGTCAGGGAAGAAGTCATCAGAGAAGTGATCGCATCTTGTGACAGGCACATCAAAAAACACGGTTTCAGAAGCAGAAGCACCAAAGATTTGAGGAAGATAATTGAGGCGAAGTAAGTGCCCTTTAGATATGACTTCAGCGACGAGTTAGAGGAAACTCTGAGCAAGTTGTTCAAAAGAGACAAAAAAATATACGAAGCTATAATTAAAAAAGTTGAAGAAATAGTTTCAAGAGACAAAAACACAATTGAATTCTATAAGAATCTAAGATATGACAAAAAAGAATACAAAAGAGTCCACATCGCAAAAAGCTTTGTGCTCTTTTTCAAAGTATTCAAAGAAAAAAATTTCATTCTATTTGATAAATTTGGGCATCACGACGATATGTATAAACAATAAATATAAGTTATCACAAAATAATGCGGTATAGAAAAATAGTGGAAGAGAGTTAGTGTTCTGCTGGCTTTACTTTTCCTGCTTCGGAATCATTCAAACTTGCTTCAAGCTGAAGCAGAACATCGTCAGCGAAACTTGCCTTTTGCTTGAGGGCATTATATTCATCTTTTGGAATTGTAACGGTTTCAGCCACAAAAAACACCTAAAATAATTATACCCAAAGAACTATAAAAAAACAATAGGTAATAAACAGTTCGAATCTCTCCGGAGCTAAGAACTTTTTCGGAGCACTCGCAAGCTCGCTTCCAAAAAGTTCGCAAAAAAAATCAGCAACTTTATTCTTCTCCCCGCCGGAGAACCTTTACAATAATAAAAAGAATTACTATTATTACGGCCACTATTGGGCCATAGAATATTGCTCCGGATAAATCAAATCCGCCGGCTGTGGTTTGGGCCGGAAGCTGGCCTGTGGGCTGGAGCTGGTTTTGGTCTGTTTGCGGCTGCGGGCACTTGTTGTTGGTGCAGTTCCCATTGTTTGGGCATTCTCCGCAGGAAACGTTTTCGTCACAGCTTCCTGTGGCGGGGCCGCACTCAAATCCAAGTTCCTGGCACGAACTTGGAACACAGCATGCGTTTCCCTCACACCCAAACTCGCAAACTGTTTCCTCCAGAAACGCGCAGTCCCTCACCTCGCTACATTCGGAGAGCACTCCGTCAGTGCACTGGGGATATTTTACTGGAGTACACTCTCTGGGACAGTACTCTTCAACAGATAGAAGCGCGGTCTCTGTTGAAACTGCATTGCAGTAGTCCTTTGCAACAAGGGTTATCTCCACGTCGGAGAAAAGCCGGCTGCAGGTGAAAGCCGCTTTTACGGAGGCCGACATTGTGTTAAAATCCTGCGGGGTGTGGTTTATGTCGCAGCCCTCAACTTCCTCAAAGTAAATGTCCTTAATTCGCTGGGCATCGCCGGCAAAGCCCTCAATCGTGAACTCCTGGCCCAGGTAGCCGGTATAGCTTTCGTAGGAAAGGTTTATCGCCGGTTCAGTTAGTGGAATTGGCTCGCAGACAATTGAAACATATGTTGTGTTTTCGTCCACACAATTTGCCCTGCAGGCATTGTTTAAGTAAAGGCCGCTTGTTCCAACATTGCAGTCCCCAACATCACAGCTCTGCCGCCTAAAGCACTGGCCGCGGTCTGACCCGTCAGAGCAGGTTAGTATTATTTCGCCCTTGCCAAAACAGTTGACTGTAAACTCCAGAAGCTTTCCGCCCCTGTCGCCTGCACCGCACCACAGGGCGTTTGCACTGAAAAAGAACAGTAGCAAGGCTGCTGCAACCAGGATAGCGTTTTTTGCCTGCATTTCAAAGAACTAAGTGCAAACTTGTTAATATTAGTTTTTAATCTACTCAGCTGCGTTTGGGGTTATTGCCGCAATGTATTTTGCTATCACGTTTGCGGCAAGCCAGCCAATTACTATAAAGGCAAGCAGTGTGCCCCAGAGCAGGAGCGGAATCTCGGCCATTGTTGTAACCCCAAAGAAGGGTGCAACCGCCGGGGTCAGCACGATAAATTGCAGCAGCAGGGAGAACGCTATTGCTGCAATAAGCCATTTGTTTGAGAAAAATCCAAGTTTTTCCTGACCCCTTATCACTGCAATCTTAATGAACTCAAAGAGGATGAGCGCTGTAAAAACCATTGTTTGCGCGAGAACGATTCCACCCTGCCTTAGTGAAATAAAGAAGATTGCAACAAGCAAAATTGTTGAAAGCGACCCGATTCCCAGAACAAAGTATGCAAGGCGCCTGTTTATTACGCCCTCTCCCTTGGGACGGGGCTTTTCCTTCATAACTCCGGGAACTGCCGGGTCAACGCCGAGAGCAAGAGCTGGAAAGCCGTCTGTCATAAGGTTAATCCAGAGAAGCTGCACTGCGGTAATTGGGAGGTACCCGGCAAGGCTTACAAAGAAAACGACAAAGACCTCTGCAAAATTGCTTGTTAAGAGGTACATCACAAATTTCCTGATGTTTGTGAAGATTGTTCTGCCCTCCCCAATTGCCTCCTGAATTGTCTTGAAGTCGTCGTCCAACAGGATCATGTCAGATGTTTCGCGTGCAACGTCTGTTCCGCGGATTCCCATTGCAATTCCAACGTCCGCGCTTTTCAGGGCAGGGGCATCGTTTACCCCGTCCCCGGTCATTGCAACAATGTGGCCGTTGTCCTTTAGGGCAGCAAGAACCCTTTGCTTGTGAACAGGGGAGACCCTTGCGAAAACATCTGTTTCCTCAACAACCTGCCTTATCTTAAAATCGTCCATTGACTCAATCTCTGAGCCAAGTATTGCCCTCTCCCCAATTCTAATTTCCTGGGCAATCGCCTTTGCAGTATCCAAATTGTCGCCTGTGAGCATCACAACCCTTATTCCGGCCTGCCTGCAGAGCGAAATGCTTTCCTTTACCTCTTTTCGGGGCGGGTCAATCATTGCCTGCAGGCCCAAAAAAACCATTTCCCTTTCAAGAGACTTTCGGGGGTAGCCCTTTTTCACGTTCTTGAACGCAAAGCCAAGAACCCTCAGTGCCTTTCCTGCAAACTTTTTGTTTACCGCCAAAATTTCCTGCCTTTTCCCTTCATTCAGATTTACAATATTGCCGTTCTCGTAAATTTTTGTGCACTCGCTAATCACCACTTCTGGTGCGCCCTTCATAAACGCAACCGTCTTTCCCTCAAAAGTGTGGACTGTTGTCATGCGCTTGCTCTCGCTGGTGAAAGGGAGCTCGTCAACTCTGGGGTAAAGGCTTCTTACCCTGTGCTCGCCAAGGCCTGCCTTTTCGGCGGAAACAATCAAAGCGATTTCTGTTGGATCTCCGACAAACGAGGTTTCGTCCTCTGCGTCTGACGGAATTTCTGCGTCATTGCACAGCAGGCCGCACCTTAAAAGCAGAGAAATTTCCTTTGCGTCCAACGGAATCTTTCCGATTGTGAATTGGCCCTCTAGATCATAGCCAAGGCCTGAGACATTTATTTCGCTGCCGTTCGCAAAAAGCTTTTTCACGGTCATCCTGTTTTCTGTAAGGGTGCCTGTCTTGTCGGTGCAGATTGTGTCAATGCTTCCCAGGCTCTCAACAACGCTTAGCTTTCTCACCAGGGTATTTTTCTTAAGCATTTTTCTTGTTCCAAACGCAAGACTTAGGGTTACAATGGCAGGCAGGCCCTCTGGAATCGCGGCAACTGCCAGCGAAATAGCGGTTAAGAAGATTGTCACAAGGTCTGAAACGTTTGCAAGCCATTGCGCGGCGGCAATGAAGACAATTATTACAAAAATTCCAATCCCGAGCTTTTTGCCAAGTTTGTCCAGCTCAACCTGGAAGGTTGTCATTTTTGGCGGAACCAGGTGAATGCTTTCAGCGATCTTCCCAAGCTCTGTCTTAAGGCCTGTTCCAACAACAACTGCTGTGGCCTTCCCCCTTGAGAGAACAGTGTTCTTGAACAGCATGCTGGTTTTCGCGTGCAATGGCGCACTAACCGCAACCATCTTGGCGCCCTTTGAGACTGGGAGACTTTCACCGGTGAGAAGCGATTCGTCAACGCGGAGGGTGTTTGCCTTCAGAATGCGCAGGTCGGCCGGAACCTTGTCCCCCTGGGCAAGCAGGATTATGTCCCCTGGGACAAGCTCTGACGCGTCAATAACTGCCTTCTCGCCCTTTCTCAGAACAGTTGCCTTTTCCGGGGAAAGCTTTTTCAGGGCCTCAATGCTTTTCTCAGCACTGTACTCCTGAAAGAACCCAAAGAGGCCGTTTGCCACGACAATTATCAGGATTAGAATTGAGTCAATAAGGTGGGGGTCCTGGCCTGGAATGAATCAACCCCATAGCTCACCACCGCTGCAAAGATTAGAATCAGCACCAGGGGGGAGGTAAACTGCGAGATTAGAATTCTGAGCGGGTGGATTGTTCTCTTTAGCGCAATCTCGTTTGGCCCGTACTTCAGGATTCTCTGCTTTGCCTCCTTCCACGAAAGGCCTTTCTCGGAAGTCTTAAGCGAGCTAAGAACTTCCTTTGGGGCCATTGCGTGCCAGTTCATTCAACCGCCTTGTTCATTTGTTTCATTAATAGAAGAATAACTATATTACATATAATTGTTTCGAAATATTACATATAATTGTTTCGAAATATTACATATAATTGTTTCGAAATATTACATATAATTGTTTCGAAATATTACATATAATTGTTTCGA
>JAFCCZ010000064.1 GCA_017609945.1 Candidatus Iainarchaeum sp. | reverse complement strand
TGCCGCATTGTTTCTGCTGCTGTCCGCAGTTTACGCCGCAAATTTTGAAATCACCGGCTTTTCTGCCGAGCCAACCGCCCTGGATCCAAATGATCCGGAGTTTGATTTGGTAACAGTTGACGTTAAGCACGTGTCTCCCAGCACAATTCCTCCCGAGTGCGGCACAACACACCACTGCATTTACATTGCGGAGGGCGGAAGCGATACAGCGGCTGGGACTTTTGAAGCGCCCTTTGCCACTCTTGAGAAGGCAAGGGACGAAATTAGGGCGTTGAAGATTGCCGGCAACTTTACACTGCCAGTGAACGTTATTTTAATGGAGGGAACCTATCGCCTTGAGCAGACTTTTGAACTCAATTCCCTGCAGGACTCAGGCACTGCCACTAACCCAATTACGTATATGGCTTTTCCAGGAGAGCGCGCTGTTATAAGCAGTGGCCGGGAAATAACCGGCTGGGCCCCTTACAGCAGCGACATTTACGTTGCAAACGTTTTGCCTGGCTGGGAATTCAACTCCCTTTTTGTGAACGGGGAAAGGGCAACAAGAGCAAGGGAGCCTGATACCGGCTATTACAACATAATACGCGGGGCGGATTGCACGCCTGAAAACTATGGAAATTATACAATGCCCGCATCCTGTGAAAAGTCCTTTGGCTTTGCACCAGGGGAAATAAATTCTGGCTGGACAAACTTAAACGATGTTGAGGTTGTTTCGCTGAGGCGGTGGTTTCAGTCAATTGCCAAAATAGACTTGGTACAGGGAAACACTGTTTTCCTTAAGGGCAATGCCTACCCTTTTTATGGTTGGGATTATGATGGGAACGATCGCTATTACGTTGAGAATGTTTTTGAGGGATTGGACAGCCCAGGCGAGTGGTACCTTAACAAAGCCCAGGGAAAGGTTTACTATCGTCCCCGGTCGGGTGAGAATCCCACGGGCCCCAACTTTGAGGCAATTGCCCCTGTTTTGGACCATATTGTGGAAATGGGGGGCTATGAAGAGCTAAAGGGAGCAATAGACCCTGACTATATTTCGGTGGAAGATTTCACGTTTGACTTTGACGGCCCGTTTTCCATTTCCTTTTGGGCCAAGTCAGAGGATTTTGGCTCGTCAAACATGGGATTTGTTTCAAATTGGAAATGGGAAGGAGGGCAATTCAAAGGATTATTTGTGCAAACAGTTAATGACACACTAAGATTTGTGTACAAAGACAATGAATATGTCCTTAATTTTAGCGCCGGCTCCGGCGCCCTTATCGACAACCAA
Organism: Candidatus Iainarchaeum sp.; assembly: GCA_017609945.1. Taxonomy (GTDB): domain Archaea; phylum Iainarchaeota; class Iainarchaeia; order Iainarchaeales; genus JAFCCZ01. Next base: position 4,050 of record JAFCCZ010000064.1, on the reverse strand, counting down.
TGGAATTTTGTTGCAATTACCTATGACCCCTCTCTCCCGACAGACAATGCAAAAATATATGTTAATGGGGATCCGGCGGTATCAGCGAATGCGACAGACACCTTTTCAATAACCGGGAAGCCGCTTGTTGTTGGCGCATTAAATCCGAGTCAACCCATAGTGGGAGTTGTAAGAAGGTTTCAGGGGGCAATGGATGAGGTCAGAGTGTTTAACAGGGCGTTAAGCGCAGCTGAGATTCAGGGAATGAGGGAGTCAAATGACGTGCCATCTGGCCTGGTTCTTTCAATGCCGTTTGAAAACAATGTGCTTGATGGGTCAACTTATGGAAACAACGGGACAATTTTTGGGAATTCGGAATTTGCCGGCGGCAAGTATGGAATGGCATTGGATTTTTCAGACTGCGATTCTTGCCCTTTTGAAGACCGCATCGAGTACGTGAATTTTAAGGGCCTTGAATTCAAGCACAGCGATTGGAGCCTGCCAAAAGAAGGGTATGCCGGCAATACCTTTGGGGCGTTTATTGAGGGCCCGTCCGCAATTGTGGTTATTGCAGAGCACGGCGAGTTTAGGAACAATGTCCTGGCGCACACTGGTACATACGGGATAGAGATCCACTCTAAAGATTTTAGTGTAGTTGGGAACGAACTCTATGACATTGGTGCAGGAGGGGTAAAAATAGCCCAGAGGCCCCAGCCCCACAACCACGAAAAAGTGGCAACTTTGGCAAGGGACAACACGGTTTTGGACAACAGGATTCACAGAATCGGCAGGGTTTTCAAAGAGGGTCCTGGAATTGTACTGTTTTGCAACAGTGGAAATACAATTTCCCACAACTTAGTTTATAATGGAAGTTATAGTGGGTTGGGGGTTGGCATGCATGTTAACCCTGCTTGGGGCATGACCTGCGAGAACAATACTGCCGAATTCAACGAGGTTTACGATGTAATGAAAGAGTTCAATGACGGGGCAGGAATTTACACCCAGGGCAAACAACTAAACACAAGGATTGCAAACAACATTGTGCACGACGTTGTGCTCACCGACGCGCACATTGATGATTTGCGCGTTTTTGGAATTTACCTTGACGGCTTTACCGAAGGAAAAACCATTGAAAACAATCTGGTTTACCGAACTGGGTCCAGCATTATAGTTTACGGGGCAGACACCGGCAACACAATAAAAAACAATATTTTTGTTGAAGGGCAGGAAGTACAGCTTGACCTTTTTACTTCCCCTGTGGTTACCAACGATTTTACAAACAACATTGTTTATTACAGTTCAGGTGTACCACTTTTCGGCGCAAGCAGGTATGGCGCCGTTACAAGAATATCCAACTCAAACAACAACCTTTTCTGGAATGGCTCGCCGCAAAACCAGGAAGTAATAGACTGGCAGGCTGGCGGCAATGACGCAGAATCAATTGTTGTAGACCCGGAGTTTGTGGACCCCGCTGCCGGCGACTTTACATTGCAACCAACCTCCCCTGCACTGGATCCCCCGGTCAATTTTCAGCCAATTGATTTTAGCACCGTTGGGCCGCGAGGAGTGGAGTGCTTTGATGACACTGAATGTGCGGCAGGCGAGGAGTGCATTCAGATGCAGTGCCAGAGCCCGGCAGCCGCGGCGGACGCGGAGGTTAAGCTGTCTGTTATGGACGAGGCAATGGTGAATGTGATTTTGGGGGATGTTGAGAGCGAGATTGCGCCAATCGATTCCGGCGGCACACACCTTTTTGAGTTTCCCAGCCTTTCCTTGGGCGGGTTGCTGCCAGGGGTTGTCTATCGGCTTGTCGCAGAGGTTTGGGATTTGGGAGGGCCGGTCGTTCGCGATTCCGCAGACATTTCCTTTTCAACCAGTGGTGTTTCCCCCGGCAGGGGCAGCATAGTTATTAATCTGGATCCGCTGGTTTTGGATTCTGGCTCAGGTTTTAGCACTGCTTCTGCTGTTGTAAGCGGATTTGGCAGCAGTACAGACGCTTTCATAGTTGCAAGGGTTGTTGATAGGGTTTCGGGAGAAGAGGTTTTATCTACACCCCCTTCCGGAGTCGAACGCCTCCCATCAAGCTTTTCTTTCCCTGGTTTGGGCGAGGAAACGTTGGACCAGGGAAACTACAGGGCGGTTGTAGAGGTTTACAAGAGGGAGGCGGGTGTCCCAGACCAGTTGCTGGGAGAAAATTCAGCCGGTTTCACGGTTATTTCAGCACCGGGCGCTGTTTCAATTCCGGAAACCAACATTTTCCTTCTGCCGCTGCTGCTTGCGGCAGTTCTCTTTGTTCTATGCAGGAGACAACCGTAACCCGTGAACAGGCTTACTTAGGGTTGCCCCTGAGTTTTTCCGCCTCAAGGATTCTTTCAATTGCAACGATGTAGGCGGCTGTCCTCATGTCAACCTTCTTTTCCTTGGTTTTGGAGTTAACCCTTTCAAAGCCGTTCTTCATTATCCTGTCCAGCCGTTCCTCCATAATCGAGTCCTCAAAAAAGTGCCCCACCCTGTTCTGCACCCACTCCATGTAACTGACCGCTACCCCTCCTGCACTTGCAAGAATGTCAGGAATAACAATAATTCCCTTTCCGAAAAGCACTTCGTCTGCTTCAGGGGTCACAGGTCCGTTTGCAAGCTCCAGAATATACCTTGCCCTTACCTTGTCTGCGTTCTCGTCGGTTACAACGTTCTCCAACGCCGCCAGAACCAAAACGTCCACTTCCAGCTCAAGCAATTGCTCATTGCTCAGCTCTTCTCCACCGTAGGCCTTCACAGCCCCCTTTTCCTTCTTTACCTTCATCAGCCTTTCTATGTCCAGGCCCTCTTTGTTGTGGATTCCGCCCTTGCTGTCGCTCACTGCAACAACCTTAAAGCCGTCCTTTTGGCACATTTCGGCAATAAAGCTTCCCGCGTTTCCAAACCCCTGCACCGCAACAGTTGTTTCAGCAGTCTTTACCCCTTTGTCAGCCAGCAGCTCTTTCAACACAATAAATCCGCCTCTGGCTGTGGCCGGTTCCCTTAGCGGGATTCCACCCAAGGCCAGCGGTTTCCCGGTAATCATCCCTGGCTCCTTCCGCCCCTTTATTTTCTCAAACTCGTCAAGCATCCAAGCCATTATTTGTGGTGTAGTGTAAACGTCGGGAGCAGGAATGTCCTTGTCCTGGCCGATCTTTTCGTGGAACGCGCGGACAAAGGCCCTGCTTACCTCCTCCAACTCCTCTTCCGAGAGCTCTTTAGGGTTTAGCTTGATTCCGCCCTTTGCCCCGCCGTAGGGCAGGCCAACCAAACTGTTCTTCAGGCTCATCCAAAAGGAAAGGGCCTTTACCTCACCCTCTGAAACGTCTGGGTGGTAGCGGATGCCCCCCTTTCCAGGCCCCAGAGCGTTGCTGTGAATTATTCTCCAGGCGGGAAAGCTTTTTCCCCCAACCTTCAGTTCCGCCTTTGAAATTTGGGTGTGCGAAAGAAGCAGATTAGCCCCCTTCTCGCCCAAACCCATTTCCTTTGAAACCTTTCCAATCATCTTCTTTGCGTTCTCAAACGGGTCCAAACCACCACCTCCGATTAAACAAAAATTCCGATATATTCATTCTCCAGTAAGCTTTATTAGAGGGAGGGGAAGCGAAGGATTAAATTCCCCTAACCGTTAATTCTTTTCCATGGGCTTCTTTGTTTACCTAGTTGAGTGCAGGGACAAAACCCTTTACTGCGGTTTCACAACAGACGTTGAGGCAAGGCTTTCAGCCCACAACAAGGGCCTTGCCTCAAAATACACTAGGCCACGCAGGCCGGTAAAGCTTGCTTACCTTGAGGCAAAGAAATCCAAGGGAGAAGCGCTCAAGCGCGAGGCGGAAATAAAATCCCTGAGCAGGAGTCAAAAGCTGGCTCTGGTTAGGAATTATAAATTAAGGCAGAGAGTTTAGCGCAATTTCTTGGGCAGTTTTTCAGAACAACCCCTGTTCCGAAACCATAAAATAGGAGTTTGTACTTACTAAAAGCAGTTGTTCGTATTTTGAACGCATATCCTTTTTTGTGGAGGTAATTCTAGTGGTTAAACGAAAGCTTTCTGAC
>JAFCCZ010000006.1 GCA_017609945.1 Candidatus Iainarchaeum sp. | reverse complement strand
TGTAATGTTCATTTACCCTTACCTCCAGTACCGTTCTGTTTTCAAGCTGCACCGAACCAAGCCCTTCCGCGATTGAAAAGGCCTCCCTTTCGTTTCCGTTTACTGAGCTTGCAATTTTTCCCTCCCCCACCGCATAACAGTTTTCGTTCAGTGCGACCTTTTCTGCGCCGTTGCTGAAAAGCGAGTTTGCGGCGACAGCGCATTTCTGGGCTCTTGCCTCTGCCAGAAGAATTTCCCCGCTCTTCTCTGAACCAACTTTAAGTGAGCCAATCGCAGCCAGGGAAACTGCGATAATGGAGAACAGCAGGGCAAGGCAGATGGCTGCCTCAAGCTGCACCTGCCCCTTGCTATACATGTAGCCAGGCCTCCCTTTCCTGTGAATAGCCTGCTGGAATCTTAAACTGCTGCACAACCCTTTCTCCCCTAACGTCGGCCAAAACAGGCTGGTTCCTGAGCAGCCCGCCGTGGAACGTGTACTTTATTTTGCAGGCCGGCCCAAGCCTTTTCACGACCAGCGAACTGTTCCTGTTCAGGAATTCCTGGCTTGCTTCCGCAAACTCAATTTCAATTCCGCCAACTCCCTTTAGCATCTCTTCAAAGTATGCTGCAAGCGCCTGGTTTATCCTTTGCTTTGCGTTTCCCGGAGAGCTCTCGCACGTCAGGGCCTCTGCCAGAAGAAGCTCTCCCACAATAAAGTCTGTGTTCTCTTCAAGCAGGCTTCTCACAAAGTTTACCTGCTCGGCCTCAATCGCAATCTCTTCTGCCCCTGAAAGTTCTTTTAGGGCATTGTCCTGCCGTGAAAGCGAGACACTGAGCAGTGAGAAGGCAAGAACTATCATAAAGCAGAGAAATCCCCTTTCATTCAACCGAATCACAGCAATTGCCTGCCGTGAAAGCGGTTTAAAGCTTTCCCCTTGCCCGTTGTTCAACGAAACAGTGGCTATTTCTTTCTCAAAATCTCTGCCAGTGAAAAGACTATTAGCGCAAAAAAGGCCAGTCCCGCCAGGGCAAGCGCAACGGTTTCAATTGACGGCACTAGAGTTGAGGGCAATGCAGCAGGCACCTGCTCTACCGCAGCCTGCCCCACCGCTTTAGTGACTTCTTCTGCGCCGGGAGCAGTGGCAACTGCAGTGGTTGCATCGCTTCCCATCCTCTCAAATGCCCTGTTAGCAATTGGTGCTGCGGCAAGCTGCACGCTTGCCCTTGCAAGGAAGCTGTACAGCACTGCTGCCACCCCAATTATGCTCAATCCAAGCACAATGAATACGTTTGCCGGGGAGCTTGGGGAAAGAATCTTGCTTCCCTTTCGTGTAAGGCTGTAGTATTTCCACTTTCTTCCCTCGTCATTCTGCTGGATCAGCCCGGCGTTCTCCAAAACACTCAGATGCTGTTTGACGGTTGGTGCGGTAAGCTCCATTTTTTTGCTCATTTCGCTCAGCGTGTGGTTTCTTTCGTTTAGGAGCTTTATTATGTCTGTTCTCGTTCCAGACGCAAGTGCCTTGAATTCTACTCTGCTCAGCGTTATTTCGTCCATTTGAATCACTTAGAGAATGAAGGTTACAGCAAGAATTATCAAAAACATAATTGTTGCGAACGTCCTGTTGTAGTACGCAATCAACGCTATCACAAGTGGGGTAATAAGCAGGTAAATTGACAGTTCGGGAAACCTTGTAACAATAAAGTATCCGTAGAATCCGCCAAATGCAATCAGCACAAAGAGAAATGCAACAAAGGTTGAAACCCTTGCACTCAAATAACTGCTGAATTTGTCGAAAAGGCTGTCTACCCTGCCAAAGGCTTTCCCTACTGCGGCTTCCACTTCTTTGACTTCTTCTGCCATGATTAATATGTGTTTCAAAAAATTAAATAAGCTTTGTTTTTTATTAGTAAACAATAAATACCCCTTTTGAGTATAGAATACTATGAATTTCGATACAAGCGCGTTTATTGCCGATCCCGTAAACTACGCTTTGGGGGAGTTTTTTCCTGCACTGATTGAGTTTGACCCAATGGCCCTCACCATCGCCGGAATTGCCCTAATTGTTTTCTTCGCGCTGTTAATCCTTGTGGTAAAATTCTTCGCCTGGCTTCTCTCGCTCATAAAGCGCTTTATTCTCTTCATAATTGTGGTCGGCTCGCTTGCGGCCTTCTTCATGCGCTTTCAGGCCGAGATTTTGGTCCAGCCGCCTGATTACACAATTCTTGCCGTCGGTGCAGTCGGCGTTGTGTTTGCACTCATCGCGTTCGTCATTTCGCTGTTCTCGCTCAAGCAGCATTGGGGTGAGGCAAAATCCAAACAGCTTGGCGAAATAAAGGATGACATGAGGAAGGTTGTTGAGAAGGAGGTTGTGGCTGAGCTGAAGAAGAATTTAAAGGTTCAGGCAACCCCCGCTGTTACCCCAACGCAAATTCAGCAGCCGTCAATGCTTTCAAGGCAGGCCCTTCTGCCCAAAAACCTGCTGGCTTCCTTCAACGACAGAAGCCTTCTGGCCGTTCTAAGTTACATGGTTGTTGCGCAGTTCGGTGTTTTCAGCAGCGTAACAATTGGCGCGCCAAACCAGACAGTTGGAGTGATCTTCTTTGTCCTCTTCCTTGTAGCGGCCTTTGTCTTCATTAAAACAACTTACCACAATTACCTTACAGGCCTGCGCCACCTCATAATTGCCTTGGCCTTTGGTTTTATCCTCTCCATTGTGCTGGGTCACATTTGGGCAACAATCCCCCTCGCAGAACTCCTTTCCCTATCATACTTCACGTCCAACTCCCTTGTAGCACTTGTAACAGGGCTTGCAATAAGCCTGTTCATGGGCTCAAAAGGGTAGCAAAGGCTTAAATATATCCAAAGAACAATTTTGTTATGCCTTTTAGAAGGAATGTGCCCCCCAAAATTCCGGGCGCGAGGCCGATTGGTAAGGGACTAAAATCTATTGACAGGCGCCGTCTTGTATGGCGAATGTCCGGGCTCAAGGTTCCAGAAGAAAGAGCTAAGCAGCGGAACTGGGTGCATGATGAGGCCGTGCAAAAGGGTATTGCGCAGGTTCTTAAAGGACCAGGCATTGCAGACCCCCAGGCACTGGCAGTGGATATCGCGGCACAAATCCGCGGCGGAAAAGCTTGGCAGCAGATAATCGAGGAACTGAAAAAATAGGGAAAGAAATAAATACTTTAATGGGTGAATTTCTATATGAGATTTTTTAAGTTGCCTTGGCCTTTTAGAAGAAAGGGTAAAAAACCCAAGCCAAAACCAAAACCTAAACTAAAAGTTAGGCGGCCTGGCGGCAGACCGAGATTGACTGGAAAGCAAAGAACTGCTATTGGCGGAGAACTTGATAAACTTGCTGCCGCAGCCGGAAAGCCTTCTGCCGCAAAGCCAGCTCCAAAGCCAGCTTTGCCAGTAGATCTTGTTGTAAGGAAGCCAAAGCCTCCGCCAAAAAAGCATGCAAAGCCTGCAAACGTAAGGCTTGCTGACGTGCTTGCAACAATTAAAATCCCTGAGGCAAGAATACTTGAACTTCTAAAAGGTCCTCAAAGAGCAAAGACAGTGGCCTTGTTAACAGAAATTATTGCTGGAGCTGAGCTTACAAACACTGAAAAGGTAGTTGCTAGGATTGAGCGACAGCTTGCTAAAAAGACCTTTAAGCAGATAGCCGCTGAGCTTAGGGCAGAAAAACCTAAAGCTTAGCCCAATACCTCTTCATTCGCAGCGCGTCTCCTTCAATGTTCGGGCTTTCGCTGATTATCACGCCTGAAACGCTCTTTTCCTTGAGCGCTTCAAGCATTGCCTTGTAGTTGAAGTCGCTTTCCTCCATCTCCAGGTGGTTTCTTTCGCCCTTCTCAGAGTAGTTTATTCCGCTTGCGTGCATATGCAGCCTGCCAAGGTACTTTGGCGGAATTTTCTCAATCAGCTTCACAAAATCCTTTTTCTCCCTTAGGCATCCGTTGCAGCGCGCGTGCAGGTGCGCAAAGTCCGGCATTGGCAGCAGCCCCTTCAACCGCCTGCACAGCTCAAGCGTTTCCTCAAGACTGCCGAACACGCTGTTCTTTCCGGTTGTTTCGGGCGCAAGCTGTATTTTCATTCCCTCTTTCTCAAGCTTGTCAAGCAACTCCCCCAGAGCCTCCTCCACTGCCTGCATGCACTGCTCCCTTGAACTCTTCCCAACGTACGCAGGGTGGAACGTGACAATTTCCGCCCCGCAGATCTCCCCAATTCTGAGCGACTCCCAGATTCTTTTCCTGCTTGCCTCTCTCTTTTCCGCTTCCTCGCTGTTCAAATTAATGAAGTAGGGCGCGTGAACACTCAGAGCAATCCCGTTCTCCTCCGCTGCCTTTCCAACCTTTCTGGCGGTTTCCTCCCCCATTCTCACCCCCCTGACAAACTCTACTTCCATTGCGCCAAGGCCAAGCTCTTTGACCCTTTCAATTCCCGCAACCGAGTCCCTTGCCTTTGACGAGATTGGCACGCCTGCCGTTCCAAATATAATCCTTGAACCCATTTCCTTCAACTACTGGTTGCTGCAAAACATTTTAACCCCTTTTGCACAAACCTTGTATTATGGCTGGAAACATTTTTGAGGGGGTGAAGGGCGACAACGCAATCTTTAAGGACGAGCGTTTTTTGTACCCCGAGTTTGTGCCCGAAAAGCTCCCCCACAGGGACGCCGAGATTGACTCGCTTGTTTTTGCCATAAAGCCTGTTACCGAGGGAAAGAAGCCGCAGAATTCCCTTGTGATCGGGAAGAGCGGAACAGGCAAGACTGTTGCAGTAAAGTATGTGCTGAAGGAGCTTGAGGAGTTCTCAGACCGCGCCAAATCCCTTTACTTAAATTGCTTTGAGTTCAACACAAGGCACGGCATCCTGACCGAGATAAGCAATTTTTTGGGCGAGGCCACGCCAAGGCGCGGAATTGCCACCGACGAGGCCTACACAAAGCTTCTTATTGCGCTGAAGCGCGCTTCCTTCACCCCCATAATTATTCTTGACGAGGTGGACCAGCTTACCAATGCAAACGAGGCAAGCAAACTGTTCTACGATTTGCTTCGCATTGTAGAGCACGAAAAGCAAAGGCTTGGCTTGGTGTTCATAAGCAACGACTTTTCCTTTTCCGCAAAGCTTGACTCCCGCGTTAAAAGCAGCCTTGCCCACCAGACCATTCTCTTTGAGCCCTATTCCCCGCAGCAGCTCAAGGACATTTTGAGGGAGCGCGCCCAGTATGCTTTCCACTCCAAGGCCCTTGGCAAGGAATCAATCAATGTTGCGGCGGCTCACGCCGCAAAGCTTGGTGGAGACGCAAGAATCGCAATTGATTGCCTTCTCCGCGCGGGCAGGCTGGCCGAGAGGGAGAACTCCAAACATCTTTTGCCGGAGCACCTGAAAAGGGTTTTTGTTGAGGTTGACTCCAGCGGGCTGAAGAAGTACTTTTCAGGCCTTTCGGACCACGAGAAAACAATCCTTTCCCTTATCCCAAGCAATTCGGAGACAAGCACCGGCGATCTCTTCAAGCAGTACGGAAAGGCTGTTGAAAAGCCTTTGACTGAGAGAAGCTTTCGCTCCATGCTCTCAAAGCTTGAGTCCCTTAACCTGATTAGCGCGCCCTTTACCGACAGGGGGGAAAGGGGAAGAACCAGGAAAATTTCGCTTCTTGTCCCAAAGGAAGCTGTTTTGAGGCAATTGGACCTGGGCGAAATGAATTTAAAGCCTTAAACAGGAAAGTAATATAACCAATTAATTTGATTAAGTTAAATCAAAGGGGGGGGAGAATGGCTAAAAAGAAGGTTACGAGAACTGTTTACAAGAGAACTCCGGGCCTGCCGGACGAAGAGGTTGCTTACCGCTTGGTAAAGCTGTACTTTGGGGACATTGCAAGGGCAAGTGTCAGGAGAAGCATTGATTTGGACTCAACTATTAACGCGTACTTCTACACGCTGAAGAGAGTTGAGAACAAGGAAAAGGAACTCAAGGCAGTTCAGCGAATCGTGGAAGAGGAAGAGGAACAGATGAAGAGCGAGTCAAAGGCCGAACTTATTCCTGAGCCAAAGCCTGAGCCAAAAAGCAATTAGGGCTTTTTGAACACAATCTCTATTGTGTCCCTGTTCTGCAGGAGATGGTCTTTTCCGACCATCATATTCTTTCTTACATCAATTGCCCGAATGAAACCGTTTCCCATATCGGTGTGAAGCTTGAAGGCAAGCTCCAGCGCAGTTGAGTCTTTTGGCATTAGGATACAGTCTGGTAGAACCCTTCCCTCCGAATCCTCAAGCTTTTTTGAGCCAACCGGAAAAACCGTTATATAGCCCAGCGCCTCAAAAACGGTCTTGTCAAGAACGTCCTGCACCCCGGTGCTTCCAAACTCTGACAGAACCTTTTTCCCAATCATTCCTAGAAGCTTTTCCTGCTTTTCATTCAGTTCCTTCAGCTTCTTGAATTCCTTGGCGCCTGCTTCGTATTCAACAAACTCCTCTTTGGCCGCCTTCTTCAGCGCTAGCTCCGCAAAGCCTGAGCACGGAATTATTACCTTGTCAGGAAACTTTTCCTTCATTCTCTCAAAATTCGCTTTTGCCGACGCAATGTCCATTTTGTTGGCGGCAATCACAATTGGCTTTGAGATTTCCCTCAGGGTTGTTGCAAACGCCATCTTCTCATCGCTTGTCCAGTCAACCATCTTTTTTTCAATAAGGCCAGTTTTCTGCAGGGCCTTCTCCACATTCTTTTCGCTGCCAACTATCCCGCTGAGGGTCTGCGCAAGCAGCGAAACCAATGCATTTTTTCCAGCAACCGGGGTCCTTGAAATCTTTGCCCAGTTCTTCTCAATTATGCCAAAAAACCACAAATCTATTTCCCTTTCAAGGAACTCCACGTCCTTCACCGGATCGTGGCTTCCCATTTCAACCGGCTCGCCCTTCTCATTAGTGGAACCGCTTGCGTCCACAACGTGAATCAGCACATCGGCCTGCCGCAATTCGTCCAAGAACGCGTTCCCCTTTCCCTTTCCCAAATGCGCGTCCGGCACAAGCCCAGCCACGTCAACCAGTTCAACCGGAACAAATCTTGTTCCGTTCCTGCAGTATCCGTGCCTTGGATTGCACTGAACCTTGAACTCCTTGTCAACGCAGTCAACTCTCACAAAGCCTGTTCCCTTGTTTGGCTCAATGGTTGTGAACGGGTAGTTTGCTATTGCAACGTCCACCATGGTCGCCGCCCCGAAAAAGGTGCTTTTGCCGCTGTTTGGCTTTCCAACAACTCCTATTTGCATACTAGAACTCAACCTGGGATTGTAATATAAAGATAATTGGGCAGGTAATATTGGGGGAATCAAATGGCCGAACCGTGGACTGAAAAGTTTTTTCCGAGCAATTTTGAGCAGTTTGTCGGCAACGTTGAGATAGTTGATTTTGCCAGGAAGTGGGCCGAGGGGTGGAGCAGTGGAAGGAAACAGCAGCCCTTGCTTTTGTTTGGTCCCCCGGGAACCGGAAAAACCTGCCTTGCGATTTTGATTGCAAAGGCCTTTGACTGGCAGCTTTTTGAACTCAATGCCTCGGATTTCAGAACAAAGGACGTGATTGACCGGGTTGCCGGGGCGGCATCCCAGGCCGCTTCCTTTTCCGGAAAGCCAAGGCTTGTGCTGCTTGACGAGGTAGACGGCCTGCACGGCAATGCTGACAGGGGTGGAGCGGCAGCAATCTCAAAAATACTGCGCGAGTCCCAGAACCCGGTTATTCTTACCGCAAACGAGATTTACGGAAACCAGCGCATGCTTCCGCTTAGGACAGGCTGCAAAATTCTCCAATTCAAAAAAATCAACTACCTTAGCATTGCAAAGAGGCTCCGCGAGCTTCTTGAAAGCGAGGGCGTTGAGTTTGACCCGGAAGCGGTGAAGCTTCTTGCAAGGAACTGCGCCGGAGATTTCAGAAGCACCTTGCTTGACCTTCAGGTGCTTTCCCTTTCCGGAAGGATTGGCCTGGAGGAAGTGAAGTCCCTTGGCTACAGAGAGAGGCAGAAGGACGTTTTCAAGACGATTGAGGCAATCTTTAAGGGAAACTCGGTTGCGGATATAAGGCTGGCAAGGTGGCAAAGCGAGGTAAGCAACGAAATGCTGCTCCGCTGGGTTGAGGAAAACATCCCAAGGCACTTCACTAAGGGGAATGACACGGCATTGGCTTTCAGCAACCTCAGCAGGGCAGACGTTTTCAACGGCAGGATCAGAAACAGGCAGCATTACGGTTTCCTGCGCTACAGCTCAGAGCTTATGACTTCAGGAGTCGCCTTGAGCAGGGAAAACGATTACCATGGCTGGATGCACTACCAATTTCCAGGCCTTCTGCGCCTGCTTTCCTCAAACAAGGCAGAGCGAAACCTGAAAAAGCAGATTTCCAAAAAGATGTCTCCAAAGCTTCACTCCAGCTTAAGAGTGGTTGTAGCCTCGCACCTTCCTTTCTTTAAAATGATTTTCAAGGACAAGGAAAAGGCTGCAATGCTCTCTGCATGGTTTGACTTGGATGAGAAGGAGATTGCCTTCATGCTTGGCTCAAAGCCAACCACCAAAAAGGTCCAGAAGATTTTTGAGGAAGCCCAAAGCCTTAAGCAGGAGCAAATGCTTTCCAAAAGAAAGTCTTTGCCCGGTTCTGATAACAACTCGCTTAACCCCTTTGAGGAAGAGCCAAAAGAGGAACAAGCCAGTGAAGAGGACCTGCACAAGCAGGCAAAGCTTTTCTGATTAAATTTCCAACTCAAGCACTACAGTGCCCTGTTCCAGCCCAAAGCTTTGCTTTGCCTTTTCCGAAACCTCGCCCAGGAAGCCTTTCTTTCCCACGGCTGTGATCTCCGCCTGCCTTCCCTTTTCAAGGAACGCAAGGTCTGATTCCTTCAACGAGTATTCAATCCCCAAATTTTCAGTTACCGCGTCAAGGACGCCTTTTATTGTGTTGAATCCTGCTCCCTTTCCGCTCAGTACAATGCACAGCCTGTCCTTTTCAACCACGCCGGTTTCGCTTCCCTTGTCAAGTTCCAGTGTTTTGCCGAACTCAAACACTTTTTGCGGGTAAAGGCAGTGCTTGTTCTTGCTTAAAAACTCAAGCAGTTCAGGGAATACTCTTTTCCTGAACACTGCGTAATTTTCGCTCACAGGGTTTGCTATCTCAACAAACTGTTCCTTTTCAAGGTCAAGGCCTATTTTTGAGGTTTGCCTTTCCTTTGAGGTCATTGTAAATGTCAGAACCTCCTGCAGTCCAATGCCAACACAGGTCTCCCTTACAATTTTCGCAGTTTTTGCCCCCTTGCTTTCGGCTCCAACCGTTGGAACACTTACAGGAGTTGGCTCTATCTTGTCAAATCCGTAGGAAATTATTATGTCCTCAATAATGTCAACCGGGTGCAGTATGTCCTGCCTGTAAGCCGGGTACTCCACCTCAATTTTGTCCCCCTTTGCCAGTGCATTATAGCACCCCCTCCCAAGTAATTCAATTGCCTGCTTTTTGCCAAGCCCTAGCCCGGAAATCCTGTTTATTTCGGCCAGTGAAAGGCTCGCCTTCTTTGGCGCAAAATTGGGCGTTACGATCTTTCCCTTTGGATAAACTATTTCAACGCTGTAAACCCCAAATCCGCGCTCTGCCAGTGCCGAAACCATTACGTTCAGCGCAGTGTTCACCGTTTCCTGCCTGTAGCCCGTTACTTCCACCAGAACCTCTTTTGTGTCCCCGCTTACCTTTCCCGTAAGCTGTGAGTTTATTATTGGGGGCATTGAGGCAACTACTCCCCTGTTGTCTTCAAGAATTGGGTAAAGCTTTTGGCCCTCAAGCAGGTGCGCGTAATCCCTTCCCTTTGGGTGGTCTTCAAGGATTTCCTCAAGGTCCATCTCAACGTTGTATTCAAGCGGAATAAAGCGCTTCTCTCCTGGTTTGTATGCGCGGTAGTGCATTGGCTGTTCCAGCTTGCTCCAGTCATACAGCCCAATTGCCGCCTCCCTTCTTTTCCTTCCGAATGTGAGGTGGATTTTTTCCTGAAGCTGAATCATTTGAATTAGGAAGTTCTCACTTACCTTAACGTTCTTTACAATGGCAGCTGCAATCTTTGGCCTGATCGGCTGAACGTTTTTGTCAACAAAAAACTTTACCCCGCTCTTCTTCACCTTATATTCCGGGACCCCCTTGCCCTTTGCAACCCTTCCCCTGATTTCCCTTGCAATTCCCTCTGCCGAAAGCAGGTCAGGCCTGTTTGTGTCCTTTATGTCAACAGTCAGTGTGTCGCCCTCCACGGCGTCCACTTCTCCCTTTGCGTAGAGAACTGCTTCCTTCATCTGCTCAAGGGAGAGCTTTTTTCCAACAAGCTTCTGCATGTCCTTAAGATTAACTTCAACGTTTGGCATTAGCGACGCCCCCTTCTAGGCCTCGTGGGCCGCATTGGTACTTTGCCCTTTGCTGGTTTTTTTCTCTTTCGGCCCCCCAGTGCCATAGCCATTAAAGCGTCCGGAGAAATAAATTTTCTTAGCTGAGGGCTCAGTTTTCCAAAAGCCGCGTCTATTGTGGTTTGCGCAGTCCGCGCTTTTTGAGTAATCCTTGTGTTGGCCGAGCCCAACTTTTTTCCCCTTAAGCTGTTTGATCTTTTTGCCAGCGCGCTTCTTGCGGCAGTAAACAAGGCAAAGGCCTCTGCAAATGCCTTGCCATCAAACGGCTTATGCGTTGCCGCCATTGTTAATTCATCAAGGCGGGACTCTACGTGCGCCTCAACCTGCGCTAACCCCCTTGCCATCCCGTCAGCAAGCTCTTTTTGAAACAGGTTCTGAATTTTCCTGCTCATTCCACAACCACCGCCTTGCTGTTCCTCAGCCAGTCAAGGTTTTGCGCAAACAGATACCTTATGTCCTTTATTCCGAGCTTGAACATTGCAAGCCTGTCAATTCCAATTCCCCACGCAAGGGTCGGCTCTTTTATGTCGAGCGGAAGCATCATCTCCGGCCTGAAGATTCCTGCTCCGCCAAACTCAACCCAGCCAAGCTCTGGGTGCTTTGCGCTCAACTGCACGCTTGGTTCGGTAAACGGATAGTAATCAGGAAAGAACTTTACTTCCTCTGCGCCGGCAATTTCCACTGCAAACTGTTTCAGCATGCCAAGCAAGTGCTTGAAGGTAAAGCTCTCGTCCACAATAAATCCTTCCATCTGATTAAACTCAATTAGGTGGGTTGCGTCAACAACGTCCGGTCTGTAACACCTTGCAATTGTGAAGTATTTTCCCGGCACCTCAACTCCTGCAACAACCTGCCTTGCGCTGTGAGCAGTTCCGTGCGCGGTTGGCATTACCCTGCTTGCAATTTCCTTGCTCCAGTTGTAGCCCCAGCCCCTGCTTCCGGTCTTCCACCCGCTCTCGTGCGCTGCCTTTACCCTTGAAACGGTTTCCTTTCCCGGAAGCTTTCCTGTCTTTGGCTGTTTTAACTGATAAGTGTCTGTCCAGCTTCTCGCAGGATGGTTCTGCGGCTGGAAAAGCACGTCAAAATTGTAGAACTCCTGTGTAATCAGCGGCGAGGCCATTTCCTTGAATCCAAATGCAACAAGCTTTGCCCTGATCTGTTCAAGGAACTGAATGTATGGCTGCTTTTTCCCAATAAATATTTTTGGAACCGCGCCCTGAACATTGTAGGCACGCTGCTTTGCCTTTCCCAAATTCTGCAATGCCCTTCCACCGTTCTGGTTAAGCAGGGCCTTTCTATTAACTTTCAGGCTTTCCTCTGCAAGGCCCCTTCTCAAAAGCTCTGACCGTTCATTCTTGCCAATTTCCTGCCCTGTCTCCGCTGCCTCAAGCGCTTTCTCCAGCGCGTAATTTCCTTCAAGCAGGTCCTTCTCAAGTCCGGTTAATTCAAGCTCCACTCCCTTTTCTCCCCCCAGGATCGAAATCCACGCGTTCTTTTTCGCCAGCCCCATTGATGCGTGAAGTTCCGGCGTGTTCAGCATGCTCTTCTTCTTAACCGCGTCAAGTGTTGCCTTTCCACCAAGCTCTTTCAATGCCTGCACAAACATCTTTTCAGGGAGCCCCTTCCTAAGGCTTGATTTTCCCGCAGGCTCTAGCTTAATGCATGCCTCTTGGTTTTCCCTCAATTCAATTAGTTCCTTTTCCTTGAGCCACTGCAGCGCTCTCCTGACCGAATCAATCGGCAGCCCTGACAGCTTTGAAATTTCTTCCGGGCTTTTTGCCTTTGAGGAATCAAGGGCCTTAAGGGTTTTTTTTTCAATTTCCGAAAGGCTTGCTGCCAATTGCGTTAAATCCAATAAAATCTCTCCACCTAGGTTATAAAGCAATTTATTATATAAAAGATTAATAAAAGGTTTATGTGTTAGCATGATTCGCCTTATTGACTCTGCAGCGGTATTAAACGATCCAGGCTTTTCGTTTACCGAGAAAGCCAATTTTCTAACTGCTCCATTGGTTGTGGATGAATTTCGCGATATTAGGAGCAGGCACCTTGCCGAGAATGCGCTGAAGAACGGCCTGCTCAAACTACGCGAGCCATCCGAGGAATCCGTTGAAAAAATCAGCTCTCTTGCTGCAGAGCACGGCTTTCAAAAGCTTAGCAAGGCAGACTTTTCACTTCTCGCACTTGCCATTGAATTAAAGGAATCCGGAGAAGAGTTTGTGCTTGTAAGCGATGACTACAGCGTGCAGAACTTCTGCAAGCTCCTTGAAATAAAGTTTGAGTCGGTCATCCGCGGCGAGATTAAAAAAACAATCTCCTTCTCAAAGCGCTGCAGGGGCTGCGGCAAGCAATTCCCGGCTTCCTTCAGCGGCAAAGATTGCCCTGACTGCGGTTCAAGAGTGACTCCCTCAAAAAATCCTTAGGCTTCCAGAATGTAGGTGGCAACGCTCAATCCAAACAGGATTAGTGTTCCGCCCGGCGACAGCAGTGGCCTGAAATCAATGAAGCCCGAGAAGACGGCTACCAGTATTGCTAGGTAAATTAGAACAAAGAACTTTATGCTTCCGTAAACAACTCGGCCCAGTTTTGACTCTTTACGAGACCCGCTTTCTACTGGCGCCTTTTTTTCTTCAGCCGTTTCCACTGATTCCTTTTTTTCTTCAGCCATTCCATCGCCTCACAAAAAGAACTGAAATATCACCAAAAGTATCCAAAATACCCCAAGCCCAATAATGCTCTTGTGCTTGCTTATGGTCTCGTGGTCTTCAAACGCAATTATTGCTATGTTTACGGCAATTAGTGGGAATTGCAGCATTGGGGGGAGATGCCATCCAATGAAGTGAATAAACTCAACCGCTGCGTAAAGCATTAGAACAAGCATTACCAAATAGAACACTCTGTTCTTTTTTCTTGCCTGGAAGAACACCATTACTAGGGCAAAGAGAAATACCCAGAGAAGGTTTGCTTCCACTAGCCAAACGAACCAGCCAAGGTCCAAATTCAAGACCGCATTAATTGTATCCAGGAACTGCATTTTTCTCACTGCCATGTTATAAGGTTTATTTCAAAGAGCCCCATTCCAATGAAGAGGACAAGCCCTGAAAAGCCAATGAATCCTGATGAAAAAATGCTGGCATTGCCTATCTCAAGAAACATCGCAACTATGAATAGCGAAATCATGAAAATTGTCCCAAATATTCCTTTCTTGAACCAGTGCATTTTTTCACCGCATAAAAATGTTGTAAGCCAGCAAAACCACAACAAACTGTATTTCGCCCACCAGCACTAGGTGCTTTCTCAGGATTGGGCTGTCTTCCGCAAAAGTCATTACCGCCACTTTTGTAATGTAGTATACCGAGAGGAATCCGCCCACAAACAATATCAGGCCGCTTACGCTTTCCATGTCAACCCAAATCCATGCAGTCATTATTAAGAGCAAGGTCGCGCCACCTGCTTTCTTCATTTTTCCGTCCCAAAAGAAGAAGCACATGGCAAAGAACGCAAAGGCCCAGATAATGTTGTGTTCCACTATCCAAACGAACCAGGCAAGGTCTAGGCTAAGCAGGGCCTCAAGAAACTGAAAAAACATGCTATCTGTAAGTATTGCTCCAAAAGAAGTATTTAAACATAACTATTTAACTAAAATTAGTTAATTCTAATCCCCGTTTTCCATTGCTGAAAGGTCGCTGTGCTCTATTATGTATGCCTCTATTCTTGCGGCAATGGCCTTTCTCTTCCAGAACCAGACAATTGCAATAATGATTGCAATTGCATTTAGAAGCGGGAAAAATTCGCTTCCCATTATTGCTGCAACTACCTCGTTCAGGTTGAGTGATGCAATCTGCTTAAATCTTAAGTATCTTAGTGAGAGAATGTTTGTGCTCTTGTAGCCTGTCCAGACCACCCTGTTGCCTGAAACGTTTGCCTCTGGCTTCACCGGCTGCTGTATTTCTGACTGCAGGGGCAGGTCAACAATTATTGTTACGGCTTCAGGAATGACCCATAAGCTTCCTTCAATGAACCCGCTGAATAATTTTGAGTTCAGCGAGTATTCAATCATCCTGCTTGTTTCCTTGGTTTTGCTCATTATTGGCTCGTCAAGCGTATACTTCATTTCCAGGTATTTGCTTTCGGTTTCAACAAAGCCTATGTCGCTTACCCTTGCTTTGGGCCCGCCTCCAATGCTTGGAGTAAAGCCTGGGTTGAACTGCTGCCATGCTGCTAAGTCAACCCCTATTTTTTCTGTTTCGGTTCTGAACTGCTGCAAGTGGAAGTCGTTTGGAAAGCTCAGAAAAAACTTTTCAGTTATTTCGGCGTTTCCCGTCTCATCAACGTTTACCTGTATTGTCCTGGTGGTTATTTGGTGGACTTGCGCGGTTCCAAGCGTGCCAAAAAGCAGCAGAAAGAACAGCACGGTAATTTTCCAGAATCTCACTTTAATCTCCGGTATAAATACCCCTTTCAGGAATTTAAACCTTTTTACCATGACTAGTGGCTTTAAATGCTGGTTCTCTGAAAGTTATTTAGGGGACCTTATGATTGACCTTCAATATTTTGGACACTCTTTTTTTAAAATAGGTTTCTCCCACAGAAACGTATTGGTTGACCCTTTTTTTGGCAGTTCAGGCGACAGGCCCGGATTTGAGCGGATGGTTGAGTGCAGTGCCAGCCCAAAGGACATGAAGGACATTGCATTGATTCTGGTTTCCCACGAGCACTTTGACCACTTTGACAAGCCGGCGATAGAGGACATTGTTGCAAGGGAGAACTGCTGTGTTGTTGCGCACGCCCACCTTCTGCAGGACCTTGACATTCCACCGCGATTTAAGTTTCCGATAACGATGAACCAGGAAATAACCCTTAGGAACATGCAGATCAAGGCCCTGCCTGCACACCACCCAAACTCGTTCTATCCGCTTGGTTTTCTTATTTCTTACCTTGGCCAGAGCGTTTACCACGCAGGGGACACGGCCCTTATCAACAGTATTTCAGAAATTAGTGCAGACGTTGCGCTGCTTCCCATTGGCGGCACTTACACCATGGACTGCGTGGACGCAATTCGCGCGGTAAAAACCATGAAGCCAAAGTATGCCGTTCCAATGCATTTTGACACCTTTAAAATGATCCAGCAGGACCCAAAGGAGTTCAAGCAGAAGATTGAGAAAAGTGTGTTCAAAACCAAGCCAATTATCATGAAGCCAGGGCAGAAAGTGAGAATAAAGGCCTGACTAGCTTTTGGCCATTTCCCTTTCCGCGCTCTTCAGGTTCTCAACTGTTCCAATGTCAAGGCACCTTCCCTTATATTTGATAACCAGCACTTTGTTTTTCTTGGCCAGCTCGTTCAAGCTGTCCGTTATCTCAAATTCGTTTCTCTCGCTTTTCCCGGTGCGCTCTATTGCGTCAAAAATCCTCGGGGAAAACCAGTAAATGCCTGCGTTGATTACATTGCTTGGCTGCTCCCCAATTGTCGGCTTTTCAACAATCTCAACAAGCCTTCCTTCCTCAATCTTCATTACCCCAAACCGCCACGGGTCCTTTACCTCTCTTCCAACAACGATTGCCCCAAGTGAATCCCTCTCTTTCTCAACCGATTCCATAAAAACGCTTTTCTCTTCCCCCCCGGCCTTCTCAAACAGCTCCCTGAAAACAGAGCTTTCTGCAATAACATCGCAGTATGCGCAGACAAACCCTTCGTTCCCAGCAAACTCTTTCGCCAGCCCTATTGCACTGGCCGTTCCGCTTTGCTCAGCCTGCCTGACATACTGCAGTTTCATCCCGCCAAATTCCTGGCCAAGCTTTTTCTCAAGCATTTCTCCCAAATGCCCGGTTATTACAAGAACCTCCTTGACTCCTGCCCCTGCAATGGCTTCCATAACATGCCCTATTAGCGGCTTTCCCGCCAACTCAACCAAGGCCTTTGGCCTGCTTTCGGTCAATGGCCTCATTCTCACGCCCTTCCCTGCCGCCAAAATAACTGCCTTCATTGCCTCACTTCCAATAAAACCTAGATTAACAAAATTTAAATATTCGGATGTCCTTAATATAGGGGATAAAATGAGGAAAATTTTTGTTTTGGCGGTCCTGCTTGCTTTCGCACCCCTTTTTGGGCAGGTAAGTGCTGCGACTTGTCCACCAGGCCAAATTCCAGATTATGGGGATAATCTAATAAAAAACCCCGATTTTGAAGATGTTAGTGCTGGGACTTGTTGTGGGGGCACAGAAAACCAATGTTGTATGCCAACTGATTGGGCGACGGTGGGCCCCAATCCGCCTGCGGATGCTCATAGCAATGATGACACGTTTGGTATGGGAATAAATGATTCTCCTCAGCACTTTGTAGGTCATCCTACATCGAATGGAAATATTTTTGTTGCAGGCTGGTCAAATGTCGGCTTCCCAGAGTGTATTTACCAAACCCTAGGTGCCCCCTTGGAAGACGGTGAAGAATATATAGTGTCCGGATGGCTGCTGAAATCGCAGCAGCATGTTGATGACGGGGCATATAAGGTGAGTGTTGGGGATCCGCCCGTTGGGAATACTTTTATTGGCTTGATTGATTTGGGAACGTTTGATGATGCGGTGAGCTCTTCTGAGTGGGTTCTCAGGGAGTTTGAATTTACTGCCCCCGCAGGCACTGCCGGGAAGACGGTTTTGGTTTTTACCCCCACCCCGGTAGCTGATAATCTTTATCCTGGTTTAGACTTGGTTTCATTAAGAAAGTTTGAGGGGTGTGTAGAGGCCTGCCCTGATGACCAGATAATAATGCGCCTTTCCTCCTCAAGCAATGCCCACGGCGCGCTCTGGGACCAAAGCGGAACAGGCCACGATGTGAAAATTTGCTATGACGAAATCTTTCCCGGCTCGGGCAATGGCTCGCACGATTGCGCTGGCTTAAACCTGCTCCTAAGTTTGTCCGCCCAGTCAAATGCGCATGCCTCTGATACCCCTGACCCCATCCTCTATCCTGAAGACGTTTGTTACGGTGACCTCGCCTGTTCGGTTAGGTCAACAGGGTGCATTGGTGGGGAAATCTGCGTTGTGACAATGTCTGCTTCCGACAATGCGCACCTGGCAGAGTGCCCTCCACCTTCAGCTTCCTGGTTGAGCGTTTGCTGCGATCCGTCCGGAGGAGGGCCGCTCCCAGTGCTGCAGTCCATTACCGGGCTTACCGCTTCAAACATTTTGGAGGGCGACGACACAACAGTTGTTGTTTCGCTTGCGAGGCCTGAAGTAACCGACGTAACTCTGACCTTTTACAACGCTCTTGATGCAAGCGGAACAGTAATTCACACTGCTGATTTGGATGATGTTTCTGGCTCGCGCTCTTTAAATGATTACGGCGCTACTTTGTCAGAGGGCGTCTACAAGGTTGTTGCTGAAATTCCAGGACCTGACTGCCGCATTTGCGCGAAGACCCAAACATTTACCGTTACAAAGCCCTTCCAGTCAGCATCAATCCCTGAGACGGGGTTGGTTGGGGTTATTGCAGTGGGGCTTTTGGTTGTTTTGTTTGTGAGTTCAAGAAAGCATTAAATAGGATGAAATGCAAGGGTATATGGATGGGAGATTGATATGCCGCTGAAGATGAATCTGGTGGTCCCGAACCGGGCAATTCACGCGCTTATTGGAATCATAATTGTATGTGGGCTGATTGGGGTTTACGCCTACACCTCACTTCCCGACCCTTTTGTTGGGCACGGCGGTGAGAATGTTTGGATTGACACACCTTCCTCCGGGGAGATGAGCCTGCAGAAAGCAATTGATGACGGCAGTCTGGTGAGCGGTTTGCCGCCTGTTTGTGCCGCCGGGCAGTTCCTGAAGTCTGACGGGGCGGATTGGGTTTGTGACCCGCCCCAGCCTGATGAGTTGCCGGCCGGTTGTAGTGAAGATGATTCCCTGAGCTTTAATGGAACGGATTGGGTTTGTAACCCGCCCCAGCCTGATGAGTTACCGCCTGGTTGTCTTGATGGGGATTTCTTGAAGTTTGATGGAACAAATTGGGTTTGTGACGGAAGCGGTGGCCCGTGTACTCCGAGTGGCGCTTGTGCTGCGAGCACTTGTATTGGTTCTACGTGTATTGGTCCGTGTGGGACCTCTTATCCTGGTACTAAGGTTTGTTGTACTCCGAGTGGTGCTTGTGCTGTAAACACTTGTATTGGTTCCACCTGTGTTGGTCCGTGTGGAAACACTTACAACGGAACCAAGGTCTGCACTCTCTGCGAGCGCCCACCCGGGACCCCTGGCGGTTCTGTGATTGGCACGCTTTGCACGGTCAATGAAAATTGCCAGACTTATAATTGTTATAGTGGCCGTTGTACGTCTAATATCCTTGGCTCTCTTTGCACCATTAATAAAAATTGCCAGAGTTATAATTGTTATTCTAATCGTTGTACGTCTAATATCATTGGCTCTCTTTGCACCAGCAACGTGGCCTGCGAGCACTGCAATTGTTATTCTAATCGTTGTACGTCTAATATCATTGGCTCTCTTTGCACTTCCAACATAAATTGCCAGAGTTATAATTGTTATTCTAATCGTTGTACGTCTAATATCATTGGTTCTCTCTGCACGATAAACGCGAACTGCGCCAGCAACAACTGCTTCGGTGGCCGCTGCACCTAACTGTTAAAATCAGTTTCAGATTTCTATCTCGTCCAGGAAAGCATTAAATAGGATGAAATGCAAGGGTATATGGAAAGGAGATTGATATGCCGTTGAAACTGAATTTAGTGGTCCCGAACCGGGCAATTCACGCGCTTATTGGAATCGTAATTGTATGTGGGCTGATTGGGGTTTACGCTTACCCTCCCTTTCCCGCTGGTTTTGTCGGGCACGGAGCGGACACTGTCTTGATTAACATTTTTGCCGCAGAGAAAACTCTGCAGGCC
Organism: Candidatus Iainarchaeum sp.; assembly: GCA_017609945.1. Classification (GTDB taxonomy): domain Archaea; phylum Iainarchaeota; class Iainarchaeia; order Iainarchaeales; genus JAFCCZ01. The sequence goes on along the minus strand of JAFCCZ010000006.1, from coordinate 78 downwards.
GCAATTGATGACGGCAGCCTGGTGAGCGTTTTGCTCACTGGATGTGCTGACGGCGACGCCTTAAAGTTCACTGAGACG
>JAFCCZ010000063.1 GCA_017609945.1 Candidatus Iainarchaeum sp. | reverse complement strand
ACCCTCTTAATGTGCTTGTTCCGTTCCTCAAGAGTGTAGCCCAAATCTGATGAGACTCCCTTCCTGAGCTCGTCTCCGTCGAGAACAACAAGTTCTACTCCCTTTGCCCTCAGCTTTTCAGCAAGGCCATTTGCTATGGTGGTTTTGCCAGACCCATGCAGCCCGGAAAACCAGATTGTTCCGCCCTTTGCCTTCATTTCCCTTCACCCTGATTGTACCATATTGATTGTGTAAACTTTAAAGAACTTATAGTAAAAGCCCTGTTTTTAGTACAAAGATGAAAGAATTGCGTTTTATAAAAATTACCCAACCCAAATCTTCCAACAAGAAAGGCCGGTTTTAGTATGCCACACTTTTACGAATCAACACTGATAGACACAGTTGACGGATTCCAATGCAAGTCCTATGCAAACGAGCACCCTGAAGACTTTGTGATAGTAAAGCCCAAGTATATCCCGCGGGAGGCAATTTCAGGGGAGGGGCTGAAGTACAGGTTTATGTTTGGGAAATGCATGGTTCGCTTCAACCAATTTGCGCCAAAGGGCCCACTTGCAGGCTACGTCAAACAGTTCAGGGAAAAGTTTCCTGACTATGTTTACGACTCCCCGCTTCACAAAAACTGGTTCTACGTCGTCCCAAGGAACAAAATAAAAAAAGTGCACGACGGGAGAGCCGGGATGCAGGAGCTGCTGAAGGTTCCTGAAAAGGATTTGGATGAATACCTTTCACTGGTCAGAGAGCTTGTTTCCCTTCTCACCAAAAGCGGGGTCAAGGCAAGCGACCTGGGCTTAACTCACTCAACGCTTTTGGGAAATTACACTCCAGGGAGATCAGACATTGACCTGCTGATTCACGGCAAGGAAAACGGATGGAAAGTTCTTGATTTTTTGAAAACAGCAAAGCACGAAAAGCTCAAGTGGAAAACAGATGCTGAGTGGGCCGAGTACTACAATGACCACAAAACCTCAGAGTCCTCGCACTTTACCGAAGAGGAATATGTAAAGCACATGGGCCGGAAAAGATACGAGGGCCTTTTCGGGGGCACGGTTTTTACACTCTTCACGGTAGAGGAGCCGGGCGAGACATGGTTCAAGTGGGGGGAAGCAGACTATGAGCCTCTCGGCTTGGCAACAGTTAAGGGAGAGGTGACAGACCACTTCAACAGCCACGTTAGGCCTGCCTGTTACGAAATTGACAGGGCGGAATTTGTTGAGGGCGAAAGTGGAATTCCAAAGGTTGACAAGGCAATTCCAATAAAGAGAATTGTTACCTATTCAATTCCCTTTGTTCAGCAGGCGCTGAAGGGGGAAAAGATTAGGAGTTGCGGTTTGCTTGAGCTTGTTAAGCCAAAGCAGGGCAAGAAGTATTACCGCGTTGTGGTGGGCTATTTTGACGCTTACCTTAATGAGAGAAGGGAAAAAGAGTTTGTAAAGGCGGAGATTTGAATGCATTTCTACGAGTCATCTGTAATAACAACAAAGGACGGGCTTCACTGCCAGGTCTACGGGAACGAGCACCCTGAGAAGGGCATCCTAATAAAGCCAAAGTATATTCCAACCGACAGAATCGAGTGCGAGGCACTACAGTGCAGGTTTATTTCAGGCCAGAAAATGAACAGGTTTAATTTGTGGGCTGAGAAAGCCAGGCTGGAGCAGTATGTTGAAAACTTCAAGAACGCTTACCCTCAGTATATTTACCAGAGCGAAATGCACGAAAAGGACAGGCTTTTTTTCCTGGTTCTGCACGACCGGATTGAAAGAACTTATTTTCCGAGAACAGGCCTTGCCGAGCTAATGTCAATGCCTGAGAAGGACCTTGACAAGCACCTTGCAACAGTCTACAAGTTTGTTAACTTCCTGCTTGAAAGCGGGCTCAGGCTAAAGGATTTCGGGGTTACCTACTCAACCCTAATGGGGCACTATGTTTACAACATGTCTGACATAAACATTGTTGTGTACGGGAAAGAAAATTTTTGGAAGCTAATGAAGTATTTGGAGAACGCGGAACACCCTTCCCTGAGGTGGAAAAGCGAGAAGGAGTGGACAGAGTTCTACAAAAAGAGAAACCGCTTCAACATTTTTGAAAAGAACACTTTCCTGAACCGCATGATCAACCGAAAGAAATCAGAGGGCTACTTTGACAACCTTCTCTTTGTGATCTTCGCGGCTGAGAAAGAGGACGAGACCTGGTTCAAGTGGGGCCAGGAGAAATACACCTCGCTTGGCCTGGCAACGGTTGAGGGGACTGTTGCAGAAAACCACAGTTCAATCGTAAGGCCCGGCTGTTACGACATAGCCAACTCAAAGCTGATTGACTCAGGCGAAGACTGTGACGTTAAGAAGGTTGTGTTTTACTCAAGGGACTACACTTTGCTGGCCTATCCTGGTGAAAAAATCAAAGCCTGTGGAATTCTTGAGAAAGTTGAGCCAAAGCAGGGCAAGCCATACCACAGAATTGTGACGGGGTACTTTGATTCTTATCTAAACGAGAGGCGCGAGAAGGAATTCATTAAAGTGATTTGAAATGGCGGGCATTGAAGAACTTATTGCGGAGGACACAGGCCAAAGGGAAGACTGCAATTTGTGCAGGGAAGCGGCTCTCTCTGTTGGGGAAAAGACAGAGTACGGCGCGGTAGTAATATTCAGGGTTGGCGATTCATCCAATGCCTGGTTTGCAACTTTGTCGCCAAAAACTGGCGGCAATTCTAAGGAGGATTTCTCAATTCAGTTAATGCCGTTTGAGCACTTAACCCACTTTGCCCAAATGGCAAAATCCCCTGAGTTGGCAAAGAATTACGGAGTCGCCTTTTCAAAGCTGAGCGCTGCAATGGCGGAAATAATGGCCGGCGAGAACAAGGAATTCAAGCCAACTGCTGAGTCAAGGGAGAAGGCGACCTCAGTGGCCACTTACGGCAAGTGCACCAACTGGGCCGAGAAGAAAGAGCACCTGCACATCAAAATATTTCCCTTCAGGGGGAACATTGGCCAGCCTTACACTGTTGACAGCTCTTTTGAAAGGAAAGAAGTGTTCAAGGATTCAGACGGCGAGTTTGTGAAAATGGTTCCTGTTGAAAAGGTTCTCTTGCCAGAGGAAAGGTTTGAGGTTTTGTCCAAACGCCTAATTCAAATTCTTGCGGGGGGAAAAGAATGATTGACCTGCACATGCACTCCGACGCATCAGATGGAAATCTTTCAGCGAGCGAACTTGTTGACCTGGCAATGAAAAATGCCATTGAGGCAATAGCAATAACGGACCATGACTCAGTTGGAAGCGTTGCACAGGCTATTAAGTATGCATCTGACAAAGACATTGAAGTTGTTCCAGGAATTGAAATAAACTGCGATGCCTCTGAAGTTGGATTTAAGGAAGTGGAGACAGTTGGGCTGTTTATTGATTATGAGCACAGGGCAATGACTGAATTTGTTAAAGAGGCAAAAGAGGAAAGGCTTGAGCAAAAGAAAAAAATTGTAAAGAAACTGCAAGAGCTTGGTTTTGACATCGAGTTTGAGGAACTAAAACCTCTTACAAAAGGGTCTTTGGGCAGGCCGCACATCGCCCAGTTGCTTATTCGAAAAGCTCCCGGGAAGTTTTCTTCAATTAGGGATGTTTTTGACAAATATTTGGGGGCCGGAATGCCGGCTTATGTGGAAAGGGAAAAAAAGTACACTCTTAAGCAGGCAATTTCTCTAATAAAGAAGTGCGGCGGATTGGCTTTTCTTGCCCACCCTGGGACCTACGGCAAAGACCCTGCAAAGTTAATTGATTTCTTTCAAAGTCAGGGCGGCCATGGAATTGAAACATACTATCCCTATCATTTGCTCTGCCCAGAGTTGAAAATTGGTGAAAAGGAAAATTTGCAGATAATAAAATCTTTCCGTGAAATTGCAAAAAACCGTAATCTTCTTGAGTCTGGCGGAAGTGATTTCCACGGCGGCGACAGGGAAACAATTAATTCGGTGAAAATTCCTTACGAGGTGCTGGCTAAATTAAAGCAAGCGCACAAGAAAGTATAATTAGTCTTCGTACTGCAGGTCACGCAGCCTTTCAAGAACATCCTTCTCGTCTTGCTCTGTAAATTGCCTGCCCCCTTTAATCTCCTGCATTGTTGAAAGCATTTCTTCTACCTTGCCTGGCATTTCGCCAGCGATGTTTTTCTTGCCCCCAGGATCCTTTCGCAGATCAAAAAGCTCCGGTTTCCTGCTTTTGTCAAATGGATAGGTAACAAGCTTGAAGTCAGAGGTTCTTACTCCCTCCATCCACTTTTCCTTCTTTCTCAACTTTATGCCCTGCGCAGCAACATAGACTGGTTCGTCGCTCATCTTCTCTCCCTTGATTAGGGGAAGCAGACTTCTTCCCTGCGCCTGCTGCTTTATCGCGCCGTTCAGGCCAAGAACTTCAACAATTGTTGGCGCAATGTCAATCATTCTAACCTGCTGTTCAATTCTCTTTTTCTTGGGCAAGCCAGGCGCATTGTAAATTATCATGGGAGTTTTTACCACGTCCTCGCTCAAGTCAGACCCGTGGCTTTCCCCAAGGTAATACCTGTTCCAAATTTTCAGCTTGCGCAGTGTGCCATATGCTATAAAGAAAAAGTGGTTAATGTACTCCCTCAGCTTGGTCTTTGGGTACACCTCGCCGTGGTCGCCGGAAATGATCACTATTGTGTCCTTTGGAACCATCTCAAGAATTTCCCCAAGCTTGAAGTCAAGGTTTGAAAAGGCTCGCTCGTAAGCAGTCCTGCCAAACTTTTTCTTGTTGAACTCCTTTGTAAGGAACCTTGAGCGGTGCAGCACCCAAATGTGAAGCATCAAAAACCAGGGCTCTTTGTAATGCTTTTTCCTGAATTTTTCAAAAACGTCCTTTCCCCATTTCCCGTGAATGTTTTCGCTGAAATACCTTACGCGATACTCGTCAAAGCCACGGTCAAACCCCATTTCCGGGTTTAGCCGGCCTGCCATGTCCCCGTAAGTGTTGTAACCAGCCTCCTTCAGAATTTCGGGCAATGTTTTCATTTCACTTTTGAGCTTAAAGTTTCCAAAAGTTGTTATGCCGTGCTTGAAGGCGTATGTTCCGGTAATAAGGGTTGCAAAGCAGGGGTGGCTCATTGCGTTTGAGGAAATTAGGGTTGGGAAGGCAACGCCCCCGTCGCGGAGCCTGTCAAAGTTTGGGCTTACAACATGCCTTTCCTCTCCAAAAACAAGGTCTGAGCGGAAAGCGTCAACCCACAGGAAAAGAATGTTCGGTTTTTTCAAGAAATACACCTTTCAAGCAGTCTGTCTGATTAAATTACTTAAATTCCTTTGTTTTATTAACCGAATTGGTACAAGCCTAGAATCAAAGAGCCTTAAAAAAGATTTACCCCCCCTTTTCTTTAATGGAAAAGTCAATCACTCTGGTGAATCCGGCCTTCGGAGTTTACGTTTCACACCCCAG
>JAFCCZ010000062.1 GCA_017609945.1 Candidatus Iainarchaeum sp. | reverse complement strand
AAGTCAATCACTCTGGTGAATCCGGCCTTCGGAGTTTACGTTTCACACCCCAGTCCGCCGCTTGGAATTGCCTACCTCAAGGCCGTGCTTGAAAAGAACGGAATTCGCACAGTCCTAATAGACGAGACGGCTGGAATGGACGCCTCTCCAAAATCAATTGACACTGAGTGGGTTGGATTGTCAATCTTTACGCCAACGGCGAAGCTTGGCTACAAAATGGCCGGCAAATATAGAAAGGTGGGAAAGAAAGTTGTAATCGGAGGCCCGCACGCCTCGATAATGCCGAAGGAGGCCGCAAAGCACGCTGACAAGGTGATTGTTGGGGAGGGAGAGGAAAGCGTTCTAGAGATTTTCTCCTCAAGAAAGAAAATAATCCGGGGAGAGCTCATCAAGGACATTGACTCAATCCCGTTCCCCGACTGGCATGGCCTGCCGCTTGAAAAGTATAGTGCCCCAACTCGCAGGCACCCTTACCTCAAAGTAATGACCTCGCGCGGATGCCCCTGGGGATGCGTTTACTGCTTTAAGGGAATTTTCGGGCGGACTTACAGAATGCGCTCTCCAAAAAACGTTGTTGACGAAATTGAATACCTTCAAAGGGAGTACGGCATTAAAGAAATTGCTTTCATTGACGACAATTTTTCGCAGAACAGAAAGCGCACAATTGACATTTGCCGAGAGATAATCCAGCGCAGGATCAAAATTGCCTGGACCTGCCCGAATGGGGTGAGGGTTGACACAATGGACCTTTCGCTCCTGAAGCTTATGAAGAAGGCAGGCTGCTACCAGCTTTCCTTTGGGGTGGAGTCAGGAAACCAGGAGGTCCTTAACAAAATTGGGAAGGGTATTAAGCTTGAGCAGGTTGAGAACGCGGTGAAGTGGGCAAAGCAGGCAGGCATTGACACAATCGGCTTCTTTATGATTGGCCTGCCCTACGACACAGAGGAAACAATGCAGCAGACAATTGACTTTGCCAAGCGCCTGCCGCTTGACCTTGTCCAGTTCACCGTAACAGTCCCATACCCAGGAACAGAGCTCTACGGAATGGTTGAAAAGGACGGCAAATTCCTTGTAGATGACTGGTCTGCCTTTGGCCCCTACAGCGGAAAGGCGTACTATGAGTTTGGCTCCCTTGACCGCGAGCTTGTGGAAAAAATGTACAAGAAGGCCTACCGCGAAATCTACTTCCGCCCAAGCTACGCAATCAAGCGAATTATAAAGAACCCAAAGCTCTTGCTCTCAGGGCTTGGCTACTTCTCAAAGATTTTCAGGAAATAGTTAAGTTATTCCAATGAACTTAAAGCGCAGCTTGTTGAACAGCTTCCACTCGTAGCCATACTTGTAGAAGTGGTACCTCAGCCTCAGCGTTGCGAAAACGTTCATTACCGCCTCGGCCACCTTTATTCCAAGAACTACCAGTGGATTCTTGAAGTAGTTTGCTGGGTTCATTCTCTGGAAGAACTGGAAGCGGATTATTTCTGACGCAGTCATCATTTGGTCAACGTACTTTGGGTCAAGCCAGGGCTGGAATCCCTCTGTGTAGAGCTCCCAGTTGGCCCACTCCCCCAAAGTTTTCGGCATCTTGAAGTCCGGAACAATCTCGCGCACCTTTTCAAACAGCCTGGTGTTCGGGTAAACTGTTGCAATAAAGAATCCGTTGATTATTGATTCAGGGTTAATCTCCCTGAACTTCTTTATCATGTTGAGGGAGTCAATGCTCTCATGATAGGTTTCGCTTGGAATGCCCCAAACAAAGCTAATTCTTCCAATTATTCCAGAGCTCTTCAGCTTTTTAACAGCTCCTAAATTCATTTCTACCGTTGTCCCCTTTCCAATAATCTTCAAAATCCTGTCGTTTCCTGACTCTGCTCCAAAAGCAACAGTGTAGCAGCCGCTGTCCTTCATAAGCTTCAAAAATTTGTCACTGTAGTTTACCAAATAGTCTGCCCTGATGGTTGACATCCACTTAATGCCAATCCTTCTCCTAATCAACTCCCTGCAAATTTTTTCAACCCTTTTCTTGTCCATGAAAAAGTTGTCGTCGCTGAAGGCAATTGTGTTAACCTTCCTAAAATTTCTGACAATATACTCTATTTCGTCAACCACGTTTTCAGCTGACTTCAAGCTGTAGGTCCAGCTGTTGAAGGCCTGGTTGTAGCAAAAAATGCAGTTGAAAGGGCAGCCGCGACTTGTGTTAATCGGGAACTCTGCCATATTGTACTTATCCATATCAATCATTTCGTAGGGCAGGATCTTTATCTTGTTCAAGTCAAAGCGCTTCCTGTCAGGGGTTGAAACAACTTTCCCTTTCTTCTCAAAGGCAATGCCCTTTATTTTGTCAACAGGTTTCCCTTTCTGGATTGCTTTGGCCAGCTCAACAATTGTTTCTTCCCCGTCTTTCTTCACAACAAAATCAACTAGCTTGTGCTTTGCCGTTTGTTCCGCATCAAGTGTTGGGTGAACCCCACCCAGGGTGATCACAATTTTCTTGTCACGCTTCCTCACTTTTTTTGAAATCTCAAGAGTACTGTGAATCATTGGGCCGGTGTAAGTGCTTATCCCAAGCATTAGCACGTCGCTCCAGTCAATTTCAAATTCATCAAAATCCTTGAGTCTGACATCAATTATCTGCGGCTTAAAGCCAGCTTTTCTCAAAGTGTAACCAAGAGGCAAGAGATTAATTGGAATGCGCGGCTTCATTACCTTTCTTATTGCCGGCTGAACCAAGAGCACAGTCTTTCTCTCACGCAAGGGCTTGGCCATTTCACTTGCCCCCCTTTGCAATGGCTGCAATCTCCTGCTTCTTCAGCCTGTAAAGTGTCTCTTCCTGCAGCTTTCTATGCCTTCCACTCATGTCAGCAATCAGCGCCAGCACGATCATCAGCGCGCCAACCAAAATCAGCAGGAAAGTTAAAATAATTCTCCAAAACGGAATATCTGTTCCAGGGGTCAGTGACCTAATCCACTGAATTGCGCCATAAACTATTCCTGCTCCTGCAAACAGGATTCCCAATCCCCCAAAAAATTGCAATGGTTTGTGGTCGCGGAAATTTCTCGTAATAATAAGCAATACCTTTATCCCGTAAGAGTACCAGTGCTTCACAACCCTGCTTTCTCCATCGCGCTGTCCAGCAACCCTGCAGGCAACCTCTTCAATTCGCATTCCCTTGTTGATCAAGTCAAGAAGCGACTCCTGGGTATAGGTAAACTTTCCAAACAAATTCATCCGCAGGGCGGCCTCCCTTGAGTAGGCCCTGAACCCGCACTGTGTGTCTGTGAAATTGCTTTTCGTCAGGAAATTCACGAGTTTTGTGAAAAGCCTGTTCCCAAACCTCTTAATGCCAGGCGTCTTTTCCTCAAGGGCCTTGTCCTTGAAGCGGCTGCAGGTTGTGACATCTGCCTTCCCGTTCAAAATTGGTGCGATAAGCTTTGGAATGTCCTTTGGATTGAACTGGCCGTCAGCATCAATGTTTACAATTAGGTCAGCGCCCATCTTCAGCGCCTCCCAGAGTCCGTCTCTGAACGCAATTCCCAGGCCGGCGTTTTTTGGGTGTGAGACAACCTTGCTTGCCCCGGCTTGCTTTGCCCTCTGCACGGTTTTGTCAGTGCTCCCGTCGTCAAGCACTAGCACTTCAACCTTTCCGACCCCAAAAATTTTTCGAGGGATATCCCTAATCACGCCGGAAACGGTCTTTTCCTCGTTAAATGCGGGAATTAGTACTACAAGTTTTTTCACAGCCATGTTTGACACCGTGTTAAATCAAATAGCTTGCGAAAACAATAAATAGCTTCTCAAGTTAGGGATTCGATTTTTGTACCATCAAATTCGGCGATTCTTTATATATACTTTTGGAACTATTTTCTCTAAGATGCCAGATTACAGAAAACTATTTTTCCTGGTTTTTGTTGTCGGAATTGCTGTCCGGTTATTCGTAGCTCTGGCCTTGCCGGACTTTGCAATGACTGACACCGTTTACTATCTTTCACTGGCAAGGGCAGTAACTCAAACAGGTGTGCTTTCGTTGGAAAATCTTTGGCTTGCATTTTTTAACACATTTTTGACCACTGCCTCAATTCTATCAGGCCTTAAGTTAAGCCCAGCCACAACCCCTGTCTTTGCGCTTTTTGTTTCAATTGTCCAGCTTTTGATGGCATTTGTTCTTCTTAGAAGAATTTCTCCAACGCGCTGGGTTTATGGAATGGCTCTTTTCACTGTGCTCCCGCTGATAACAAAGTTTGCAGGCATAAATCACATTGAAACAATTGCAAGTATTTTCGTGATGTTTTCCCTTTATCTTTACATTCAATTCAGGGAAAATCCCAAAAACAAGTTTTTGATTTTAGCCCTTTTCTCGCTTGTTGCAATGTCCCTTTCCAAGCTGAACGGCGCAATTCTTCTCCCGGCATTTCTCATTGGTTTTGCTGTTGCAGCGCGAAGAACCAAATTTAACAGGAAAACAATTGCAGTGTTCGCGGTTGTGGCAATCCTTCTCTCAAGTTCCTGGGTCTTTCTTGATTTTGCAAGAACCGGCCAACCATTCCCCTCAAACCCTGATGACGCAGGCAGGCTTCCAAGCTATCCAAGCATTGTAGTGGGCGGAATTTTAAATCCAGGCAGTTTTGTTACGTTCTGGACTCGCTTTAATCAGGCCTTTTGGAATCTTCCGCCAGCAGACGCCGTTTCAAAGGCTATTGGTTTGATTCCTTTGCCGTTCCTAACTTTAATTCCTGTCGAGCTTTTGCTCTCCATTTTCTTCTGGCTTGGCTTTGCCCTGCTTTTGTTCCTTGCCGGTTCAATTTTTTATCTGGCCAAAGAGAGGTGGCACTACGCGCGCATAGTTTTCTTAATTCTGCTTTTCGGCTTCCTGGTTGTTATGCTGAGAATTCACCGCGGGCTGGCCTATGCCAGGCTCTTTCTGCCTGTAATGCCCTTGCTTGCCATCCCATTCATTCACGGATTTAATGCTTTGTCAGGGAAGTGGGAGAACGTCAAAAAAGTTGTTGCCGCACTGGTTGTAATTCTTGCAGTATACTCTTTCCTCAGCGTTTCCTTTTTCGCACTTTACTACAACAACAGTTTCAGCAAGAACCTGCCACTCTATGAGGAAATCGGGAAGCTTCCCGCCGAGGCGAAGATAATCCTTTCAGGAAACCATTCAAGGATAACAAACTGGTTCTCCGAAACCGAATCCTTGGGCCCTGAGGGGGCGTTTGAATTGTATTATGAGAGCGAGTTTGGGCAGAAGTTCCTGAGGGAAAACGGCAGGCCGATTACCGAGGCGGACGTTGTGGCAATTGTAAGGGCTCTCTCCAAAGAAGAGATTTACGCAAAGCTCAAGGAGCTCTCCATTACGCATTTCGCCTTGACCTGCGTTGACGACACCTGGAACCGCGAAACTATCGTGGAGATGGAAGGGCAAGGAATGCTGACAAAGATTTTTGAGCAGGATT